>ONNE01000001.1 GCA_900319095.1 uncultured Eubacteriales bacterium
AGTGGTCATAAAATGCTTAAACGATACAAAAAACTATATAAAAAGAACAGTGATATGATCGGCTGGATCAAAATAAAAGATACACCGATCGACTATCCGGTCATGCAGACCCCACAGGATTCTGAGTTTTATCTGCATAAGAATTTTGATAAACAATACGATGCCAATGGACTTCCATTTTTGGATGCCAACTGCGATCCGGACGACGAACAGAGCAATCTTATGATTTATGGCCATCACATGAAGAGTGGTCTGATGTTCAAACATCTAATGGATTTTCAGACAAAGGAATTCTATCAGAAACATAAAACCGTATTGTTGGATACGCTGTACGATGAGCGTGAATATGAGATTGTGGCCGCGTTTTATTCACAGATTTACAAAGAAAATCGGGATGATGTTTTTAAATATTACAACTATATCGGGCATCTGTCCAAGAAGCAGTTTAACACTTATGTAAAAAATATTAAGTCACTCTCTCTATACGATACCGGAGTTACGTCCGAGTATGGCGAACAGCTTCTCACACTTGTGACCTGTGCGTATCATGTGGAGAATGGGAGATTTGTAGTCGTAGCCAAGCGCAGGTAAGCGGGATTGGTGGAGGGGTTTTATGGAAGATTGGAAGATTGGTCAGCTGAATAAGGTTGCACAGACAGGAGAGCGTGTTTTTCGATACGATGACGGACAAGAGTATGTCATTCTCAGTGTGGATGATAATTTGTGTCATATGCTGGGATATGAGCGTTCCGACCTTTTGGTGTCCTGTCGGAATCGTGTCAGGGAGATGGTCTATTCTCCGGATTTAGAGAATGTTGCAGAAGACATCAACCATTCTCTTCGCACGAAGGGAGAGTATCAGGCTAAGTACCGTATGAGACAGAAATCCGGTGAGACCATATGGGTCATGGATGTGGGAAGAATTGAGACGGGAATTGAGGGAGAAAAACAGGTTCGCAGTCTGATTATCAATATTAATCAGATCGAATTGATGCGAAGACAGTGTGACAGTTTGTACAACAGTACACCGGGCGGTGTCATCCGCGTATTGATAACCGATAACAATTTTTATATAACCGATGCCAATCTAAAGTTTTATGAGATATTTCACACCACAAAGGAGGAATACATCGGTTCGTCCGGAATATATACGGTGCCGGAAGACCTCGCAAAGCTTCGCTCACATCTGATTCACTGTGCCAAGAGCCGAAAGCCGGTGGAACTTATGTTTCGCTGCCTGCTGCCGGGAGCAAAGGAACTGCTCTGGTTTCAGATGCTTGGCAACTTTTTCAATGAGCAGGAAGAGGGATGCGAATATCTTTGTATTCTGGTGGATGTCTCAAAGAGAGAAAAGCGTTTCTTGGAATTAAAAAGAGATCGTGACCGGTATCACATGGTGATGCGAAATCTCGCAGATTATATTTTTGAGTACAATCTTGAGAACGAGCGTTTAACGATATCCGGCAATTATGAGGGAGCGGAGCATATTTTGTGCATTGATGAGGGGGTCTATCCGGATGTGCGTGAGGCTTTGACAAAGGATGATCTGATTTATCCGGAGGATTATGGAAAATGCGTTTATATGGCTCAATCAAGGGGAAAGGCACGGATTCAAATCCGCATCCGGTGTCGGAACCGCAGTGATGATACGATATCCTATCAGTGGTACGAGCTGGAATCACACACCATTGAGCAAAAGGGAACCGTAGTGGCCATTACCGGAACGGTCATCCACACCGGTGATAAAGAAGAGCGAAATAAAAAACAACTGGAACTGCGGAATATCGCGGAGATGCAGTACAACAAGACTTTTGAACTGGTTGTCTACATCCGTGTTGAGAATGGATTTATGCAGGGATACCTAATGGATGGCGACGTGTTTGAAAAATATTATCCGGAGAATAATTTTGATGCCTTCGTTGAGCGGACGGCTCTGTCCTATGTGCATCCGGATGACAGAGAGAGATTTATTCAGAGCTTCCAGCTGTCTCATATGACTGACATTTTGATCCACAGCAAAGAGGAGGAGATGCAGTATTTTCGACTCCGGACACCAAAGGAGGAGGATTACCGGTACAAATGTATCCGCTACTCTTTTTTGGGAGAGCACACCGATGCGATTATCTTTAACGGACAGGATGTTCATATCTTCTATGAGGAGCAGTTGCGGGAGGACGATGCCACGAAAAGGATTCTTGCCAATGCCCTTTCCGAAGAGAGAACGACCAATGAGATGAGGCGCAATTTTAATGCCATGATTTCAAGGGAGCTTAGTGATCCTCTGAAAATGATTGAGAAAACGTTGCGTGATCCGGTAGATGACCAAAAGAGACAGACGATGCACAGAGCCTCGGAATATATGATCAATGTCGTCAACAATATCATGGAGTATGAGCGCATTGAACAGGGAAAGATCCGATTTGAGAGTAAAAGGTTCCGCCTGGATGATATCTTGTGGGAGTCTTTTCGCAGTTGCCGGGACATGGCGCGCAGCTGTGGAGTGGAGTTTACGGTTGAACTGGAGCTTAAGTGGAAGAGCTTTTTTGGGGATGTGGGACGGATTTCCCAGGTGTTTAATCATATTTTGGGAAATTGTATTGTGGCATCTTCTGAGATGGATGAGGATACGGAGTGGAGTATCAATCGCAAAAAGGTACAGGTTTGGGCCAGTGACGATGATCAGGGCGGAGGAATCAGTGTTCTTCATATGATAGTCGAAGATACCGGAATTCCGGTCGCGGATTCTTTTTTTGGCAGAGAGTATCCGATTCGGTCTAAGGGTGTAAAATCTATGTTCGAGAAGGGAAATGGTGCAAGGGATACGGCATTTTCCCTGATCCTGGCAAGAAAAATAATCGATATGATGGGCGGACAGATTGAATTGTACCGCAAAAAGAAAGAGATCAATGTCATTGAGATTATGCTGCCACTAAAACGATCAGAGGATGCGGAAAAAACTGTACTCACTGATGTGCGCACACACACCAGTGAAGTGGATCTGAGTGGATACAGTCTTTTGCTTCTTGAGGGGAGTAAAAGTAAAGAGTACATGAATGGCCCCCTGTTAAAACTCAACGGTGCGACTGTCTATATGGTCAATAGTGCGAAGGAAACCATGGATTTGTGGAGAGATTATTCCGGTGAACGATTTGATGCAATTCTGGTATCCGATGATCTGGAGGATATGGACTATCTGGAGTTTACGGAGTGGTTTCGTTCACAGAATTCAGAGAAGGCAAAAAAAATACCGATTTTTCTTCTCGCGGGCAAAACGAAATCAGATGCGATTCAGATGGGGCTTGAGACGGGGATCAATTCCGTTCTGTTTCGCCCGATCAATCTCAAACAGCTGAGAAGTATTCTGGATATGGTCACCGGACAGATTTGGAAAAAAAATTAAAAAAAAGATTGACAGAAGAAAATATTCAGTATATAATGCAACCATGACAAAGACGTCAGAAACATTTTTTGTTTCCGGTGTCTTTTTTTGTGCTCAAAAGCACAGGACATAATTTTTGGAGGTGGTTTTATGACAGAAGAAATGATAACGTACATCAATGA
Source organism: uncultured Eubacteriales bacterium (assembly GCA_900319095.1). Classification (GTDB taxonomy): domain Bacteria; phylum Bacillota; class Clostridia; order Lachnospirales; family Lachnospiraceae; genus Eubacterium_F. The sequence continues at coordinate 3,562 of ONNE01000001.1, forward strand.
AAACCTGTGGGGCGTGTGGTTCCTGATCGGAGCCGCCCTGGTATTCTGGATGCAGGCAGGATTTGCTATGGTAGAGGCAGGTTTTACAAGGGCAAAGAATGCAGGAAATATTATCATGAAAAACCTGATGGATTTTTGTATCGGTACCGTCATGTTTATCCTGATTGGAGCGTCGTTTCTTTTGGGAGAAGATTTGCTTGGGTTTATTGGTAAGCCGGGATTTGATATTTTTACATCGTATGCAGATTTTGATTTTTCATCCTTTGTTTTCAATCTGGTCTTTTGTGCGACAACAGCGACCATCGTATCCGGTGCGATGGCAGAGAGAACGAAATTTTTATCCTATTGTATTTACTCTGCTGTGATCTCAGCCCTGATCTATCCGATCGAGGCACACTGGATCTGGGGTGGCGGCTGGCTGTCACAGATGGGATTTCACGATTATGCAGGATCTTGTGCCATCCATATGGTTGGAGGAATCAGCGCCCTGATCGGAGCCGCGATTCTGGGACCTCGAATTGGCAAGTTTAAGAGTACAAGAGATGGAAAATTTGTAAAAGTAAATGCAATTCCGGGACATAACCTGACGATTGGGGCATTGGGTGTGTTCATCTTGTGGCTTGGATGGTACGGATTCAACGGTGCGGCAGCGACAGATCTGCCAACACTCGGTTCGATTTTCCTGACGACGACGGTGGCACCTGCCATCGCTACGGTGACATGTATGATCTTTACCTGGGTAAAATATGGAAAGCCGGATGTATCGATGTGTCTGAATGCGTCTCTGGCGGGTCTGGTTGCAATCACAGCTTCCTGTGACGTGACCGATTGTCTGGGATCTGCTATCATTGGTGCCGTGGCGGGTGTGTTGGTAGTCTTTGGCGTGTGGCTGTGCGACCATGTGCTGCATGTGGATGATCCGGTAGGTGCTGTGGCAGTTCACATGATGAATGGTATCTGGGGTACGCTGGCGGTTGGATTGTTTTCGACTGAGTCGGCACCGGGCTTTCAGGTGGCCGGAATCCGCGAGGGAATTTTTTACGGAGGCGGTTTTACCCAGATGGGACTGCAGCTTGTGGGATTTTTCAGTGTGGCAGTGTGGACGGCTATCACCATTACCATTGCTTATATGATCATTAAGGCGGCTGTCGGACTTCGTGTCACACCGGAAGAGGAGATTGAGGGTCTGGATGCTACAGAACACGGGCTTCCGAGTGCTTATACAGACTTTATGCCGGCAGGAAATACCTTTTATACCGCTGTTCCAAAAGGCGTTCCTGTGACGAAGGGAGATGTTCCGATGGAGAAAGCAGTACAGGTAGCGGAGGTTCCAAAAGCACCATCTGTTCGAAAGAAGACAGAATCACCGGAGGGTGAGCCAAAGCTCAGCAAGATATCCATTATCTGCAAGCAGAATAAATTCGAAGATCTTAAAGAGGCATTGGCGGAAATTGGCGTGAGCGGTGTCACGGTCACACAGGTACTTGGATGTGGAACACAGAAGGGAAAAGCAGAGTATTACCGCGGTGTACCGGTTGATTTTACTCTGTTGCCTAAGACAAAGGTTGAGGTTGTAGTCAGTGCCGTTCCGGTAGAAAAAGTAATTGAGACAGTAAAAGAAGCCTTGTATACCGGACATATCGGTGACGGAAAGATATTTGTCTATGATGTTGAAAATGTTGTGAAAGTAAGAACCGGTGAGAGTGGCTTTGATGCCTTGCAGGACGATCACTAAATAAAATAATGAAAAACCGCTTTTGGGAATGGAATTATAATTGCCCAAAGGCGGTTTTTTTGTTTGAGTTGTCGATTGCATGCAAGGTTAAAAAGTGGTATAGTAAATAATATATAAGTAGTAAGATAGGATATAAGGAGAATACCGTGAAATATAAGAAAATTGCAGTTTTTTTATCACTATTGATCGTATGGATGATCGCAGTTGGACATGGCACTGACTGTCTGGCGAGTGAACAGGAGAGTGGTCTCTCGCAAGGGGGCGGAGCAGCTGTGACAAATCAGGTTGAGGGAGTCGGATATTCCGTTGAGCTCTATGACGGGACAAATGGACTTCCCACTTCAGATGCCAACGTGATTCTCTCGACAAGTGACGGTTTTATATGGATTGGTAATTACAGTGGACTGATACGATACGATGGCACATCCTTTGAGAGACAGACAGACTATGCCGATGTGACAAATGTCAATACTCTGTATGAAGACAGCCGGGGATATCTCTGGGTGGGGACAAATGATAATGGAATCGTTGCGATTCACAGGGAAAAGATCTGGCATTTTGACTACACGGATGGACTGGAGACTTCCAGTATTAAGTCGATTACCGAGGATGCAGATGGAAACGTGATCGTTGGAACGACACAGGGACTGTATTATGTGGATACCGCTATGAAGATTCACAAGCTGGACGACTCAATGTTAAATGAGCAATATATTCTGCGTCTGACAGCAGATCAGGATGGGACGATTTATGGAAATGCCAGAAACGGATTGATTTTCTGCATAAAAGCATTGCGGGTAGAGGCATGTCTGAATGGAAATGAACTGGGAATCGGATCGATTATGACGGTCTTTCCGGATCCGGACAACCGGGATATGATCTATCTTGGTACGGATGCGAGTTCGGTCGGCTATGGAAGTTTTAGCAGTCATTTTAAAGACATAAAAATCATTCCAATCCGGGATGATGGGCAGGATGCTGCCGGGGAGAAAGACGTAGCTGCCTCGCAAAAGCCAATCAACTGGATTTCCTATGAGACTGGAAACATATGGGTGGTTCGCGATGATCTGGTGGGCTGGCTGGATGAAAAAGAAAGCTTTCATGCCATCCATAATCTGCCGCTGAACAGTGCCATTGGTCTTGTGACAGAGGATTATGAGGGAAATCTGTGGTTTTCTTCGACCCGTCAGGGGATTATGAAAATTGTGGCCAACAAGTTTTCGGACATTACGGAGCGCAACGCGTTGGGAACGGAAGTTGTCAATGCGACCTGTCTGCATGACGGAAAGCTATATATTGGAACGGATACCGGACTTCAGGTCATTGATGAAAAGAAAAAGATGGTCACGGATAAACTCACAAAATATATCGGAGAAGCGCGTGTCCGTTGTATCATGGAGGATCAGGACAAAAATCTCTGGATTTCTACCTACACACATGAGAAGGGGCTGGTCTGCTTTTTAGCGGATGGCAGCATTCGAAACTATTCGGAGAAAAACGGACTCGTGAGCAATCAGATCAGAGCGACTGCTCTGGCCGGGGACGGCTCGGTTCTGGCAGCGACCAATGGCGGACTTGTTGTACTGAAAGATGGAGAGATTGCAAGAACCATCGGTGCGGATGATGGCATTCATAACACGGTTATTCTGAGCGTTGTTGAGGGGGACAAAGACGGAGTATACTATCTTGGTACGGATGGAGACGGGATTTATGTCGTAGATGGCAATACGATCACACACAAAGGCAGAGAGGACGGATTGACCAGTGATGTGATCTTGCGCATAAAGAAGGATGAAAAACGAGGGGTATACTGGATTATCACCTCCAATTCCATTCAATACATAAAAGATGGAAAAATAGAAAAAGTTGAGGGCTTTCCATACTCCAATAATTACGACATCTATTTTGATAAGGGAGACAATGCGTGGATTCTTGCCTCGAACGGTTTTTATGTCACAAAAGCGCAGGATATGATTGATAAATCTTCCTTTGAATATTTACTTTATGACTATAACAGCGGTTTGCCGAGCATGGCAACGGTGAATGCCTACAGTGCCATGGATGAGGATGGGCTTTTGTATGTTTCTGGGCGCAGTGGGGTGTTTACGGTCAACATTAATGATTATTTTGAACTGTCTCACAAAATCAAGATGTGTGTTCCCTACGTAGAGGCGGGAGGAGTCCGCTATTATCCGGATGAGGACAATACAATCCGGCTTCCATCCTCAGCGGACGCAGTGACGATCTACGGATATGCCATCACATATGCGATGCAAAATCCTAAAATCTGTTACCAGCTTGAGGGAGTGGACAAAAAAGGAACCTACGTGTTTAAGCAGGATATGAGACCGGTCAACTATACAAATCTGCACGGTGGCACTTATACGTGGAAAATGTCGGTGGAAAATATTTCGACCGGATCGATACAGCAGACAGAAGAACTTGTGATTGTCAAAGAACGCGCTCTCTATGAGGTGTGGTGGTTTATCCTTTTGTGCGTGCTCGCCATTATCTTTGTGGCGGAAGAGTGTGTGAGATTCCATATGAAGCGGAAATTCCGCAGGCTCATAAAAAAACAAGAGGAAGATAAGAGGTTGATCCGCGAGATTGTTGAGGCATTTGCCAAGACCATCGATATGAAAGATGAGTATACCAAAGGACATTCTACGAGGGTGGCAAAGTATACCGTCATGCTGGCAAGAGAACTGGGATACGATGAGGAGACGGTAGAAAAATACTACAACATTGCCCTTTTGCATGACATCGGAAAGATTGGTATACCGGTAGAAGTATTAAATAAACAGGGCAAACTCACTGACACAGAATTCAAAATTATAAAATCTCATTCAGCACTTGGATACAATGTTCTCAAGGACATCAGCATCATGCCGGAACTGGCGATCGGAGCAGGAGCGCATCATGAACGTCCGGATGGAAAGGGATATCCAAAGGGATTGACCGGGGATCAGATTCCGCGAGTTGCACAGATCATTGCGGTGGCGGATACGTTCGATGCCATGTACTCTGACCGACCATACCGGAACCGAATGAATTTTGAGAAGGTGGTTTCTATCATCCGGGAGGTCTCCGGCACACAGCTTGAGAGCGATGTTGTGGATGCCTTTTTGAGACTGGTAGAAAAGGGAGAGTTCCGTGATCCGGATGACAATGGCGGTGGCAGTATGGAGAGTATTGACAATATCCGGAAGAAGTATGGAGAGGAAAGCGGAGAATCGTGACGGAAAGGGGTTTTTATGTTTACATGGAATTTTCAAGCAGAAGGGGGAATTTACAATGCAAACAAAAAAATAATTGGATGGTTGTTATGCATGGCATTGATTGCGTCGCTGTTGCCGGCAGCCGGGGCAGAGGCATCAACAAAGGTTAGTAAGTGCAGGTTTAAACTTGCCAAGACTACCTATACATACACAAAGAAAGCGATCAAGCCAAAAGTCACAATGAAATTCAAGTCAAAGAAATTGAAGAATAAGAAGAATTATACTGTGACGTATAAGAATAATAAAAAAGTCGGAACCGCAACCGTGATTATTAAAGGAAAGGGCAGCTATCAGGGATCGATAAAGAAAAAATTTCAGATCGTTCCAAAACTTTCCAAGAAAAAAGTATCCATCACAGTGGGAAAAACTTATACATTAAAAGCCGAAAGCTCTTCAAAAGTAAAATATAAGAGCAGTGACACATCGGTCGCAACGGTTAGCGCAAAAGGAAAGATTACCGGTAGAAAAGAAGGAGTGGCGACAATCACTGTCACATCCAACAAAGTGAAAAATACTTGCAAAGTCACAGTAAAAAAGGACGAAGCAAATCATTCGACGGACATATCTGCGACTGACTACTATCTTTCGGATACGAATAAGACAATCTATGTTGGTGATAATACGGCAAATATCCGGATTGTTAATTATAGCGGAAACAATGCCAAAGCGGTCAGCAGCAACGAAGAACGGATACATGCAGCTTATATCGGTGGTGGTAAAATTGAGTTGTACGCACACAATACGGGAACTGCAACTGTGACGGTAACGGTTGAGGGAAAGACGCTCGTCTGCCAGATTACAGCAGTGATGCCAGGCAACAGTGATAGACCGGGTGACAAGAATGAGCATGACAATGGTGCGAATTGTGATATGGGGGAAGCTCATGTGTATGTTGGATATGCAACAGGTGTTTCGTGGAACGATTCACAGAATAGCCGGTATGGACTTCCCAATACATTTGACCACACCGGGATTAAATGGACTGCGGACAATGAAGATATGGTAATTATAAAACCATATACGGATGAGGCAAAGGAATCGCATAATACAATCGACGATGGTGATGTTTATATCGATGTAATAAAAGCGGGAGAAACCTATATCAGAGCCTCTTATGGCGGGGTGGAGCAAAAATATCATCTCACAGCATATCCGGTTACTGACGGCAAATACATCACCGTAAATGATAACACCGAAAATGAATATGATACGATCAATTCAGAGCAGGCAGAAAATGAACCCCTTGCAAATACTTATGGAACAAGAGCGTCCGGTATTTTAGAAAATATTGATTTTGGACTGACTCTGTCAAAGGCCGGATATGATGAGTTTAATCACACGAGCGGAATGGCTTACTATAAGAAGAATGGAACGGTGTATTTTGCTATGTGTGATGTTTGGAATTCAAGGGTTCTTATTTATAAGGGGAGTTCAATTAAGGAAGCCACAAGAAATAAACCGGTGGCGGTGTTGGGACAACCGGATTTTACATCGGCTAAACCGGGATATGGGAAGAATGAAATGAACTATCCGATGGACTGTGCCTTGATTGAGAAGACGGGAACACTGATCGTTGCAGATTCTCACAATGACAGATTGTTAGTTTTTGATGATCTGGCAGCAATCGCGGATGCCGGTGGGAAGGGGGTATCCGCCGATCATGTTGTCAGCTGGTTCACAAATGTTCACAAGGATAATTCGACTCACATTGTTGACCCTTGGGGAATAAAGATCGAGACGGTAAATGGGGTTACAAAGATGATAGTTGGAAATCTCGGCAAGAATAATCTTCTAATTTGGAATGAACTTCCGGATACATGGGAGGAATTTTCGGATAAAGATAATGGTGTGTATACCAAAAACTACTATCCGGATCTTGTATTGAATGTTGAGAAAGGAGCTACTCCCCGTTCGATTACATGGACAGGTAAACAGCTTATTGTCGGAGATGAGAATATTCACGCGAAGACGGGGGAGCATTCCTGTTACCGCGTGTTTAATGGCTTTCCAAGTATTGAGGGAATGGAAGCGAAGATTTCTTCGGGAAAGAGTATAGAAAAGACGACAAACACATATAAAACGGATGATTTAGGGAATACACAGACACAGTATATTTACTCGCAGTCAATGGCAGAAAATATGGACGATTTTCTTTATGCGGATACCTATGGAGAGGGAGCTGTGATCAATGGGCGACTCTATCTTGTCTGCCACGGAGGACTCTATATTTTTAATGATGGTTATATTGACAATGCGGACGATACCGGTGAACTACGTATGTGGAATACTTACTCGGACAGCACGATTGGACTAAATGGTGAACAGGTCGGATACTACGTTTGCGGTGGCGGTATGGGACAGCTTTTTTATGAAAAGAGCGAGAATGTTCTCTGGTACAGCGCATTTAATGATAGTCAGCTCGTTGGATGGAGTAGTCCGGAGACCGTTTTTGATCATGCGAAAAAGGCACAAGGATATGAAGGGACGGATGTGCGTGCCTGCCCAAAACCGGATGTAAAGGTCGGAGCAGATACCTATAGTCTTATCAGCACTGCAAAATCGTCTACCATATCCTTTACTCACAATCCGGTACCTGAGTCAGATGGGGAACATCTCGTTGTTCTTGATGATCTCGATGGACAGCTTCGTGTATATAAAAGGATTCCGTATTCCAACGCGGCACTCCCGGACTATGCATACGAGTTCCATCATGAACTCGGTGACGTAGAGCTCCATAAAGACGATGCTGGAAAAGTTACGATGATCGTCACAGAAAGGACGATGAGAATCATTCATATTTGGGAGGATTATCAATTTGATGGAGCACAACCGGATGTCACGATAGGAAAGAGGATCGGTTCGGAGTACCTCACCGGTGAGGTGACAAATGTAGAGTATGATGGAACTTATTTTTATCTGACTACCGGAACATTCTCATCAGAGGAAGGGAAGGTAAAAGTGTTGGTCTATAGGGGAATTCCGAATAAGGAATCCGAGCCGGTAGCTGTAATTACCGGAGGGGATTTTAACCAGAGTTATTATGGACAGGTTTCATCGAATGGCAAATATGTTCTTGTAAATCCCAATGGACAGAAAGTTCTTGTGTACAAGACATCGCAGTTTGCGGCAGGCGGTGAGACATCCCCGGTCATTCTTTCTGAAACGATGGCATTTAACACCATTGACAGCATCCATATCGGATATGAGATTTTGCCGGATGGAAGCAACGATCCGGATACACAAAGATATGGCATGAACTATGCCGGTTCGAATAGAGACCAGCATTTTAACCTTTATGACTATACCTATACAGATTCCCATGGAACATCTGTGACTAAAACCATGTATGAGAGAACCACAATCAGCAGTATGTATGATTTGCTTATTACGGATGATGATATGCTGATAATAACCAACATGGGTGATAACCGTATCGTAGTGTGGAATAGCATAGAGGATGCAATGGAGCAAAAAGAGGTCAGTGCAATCATTGGTCATTCGGAGAAAAATTATTGTACGGATGATTTGTATGGAATTTATGATTATCACTATGTCGTGGGTGCTCCCTATGATAACACACTTTATATGCCAAAACACCTTTGTTATGATGGCAGAAATCTCTGGGTAGGAGAATACAAATGGTCGAACCGGCTTCTGAGATATAGATTTAAAAAGTGACCGATGCGCATATCTGCTTGACTTTCTGAAAAAAATCCTGTATCATAGTAACACAGTAGGAATTTAGGGAATAAAGTGGATATAGGAGATACAGGAGGTAGATATGAAGATTTCTACAAAAGGGCGATATGCACTTCGGCTGATGCTGGATCTGGCGCTGAATGATTCGGAAAAGCCGGTGCGCATCAGAGAAATAGCGAGAAGGCAGGAAGTGTCAGACAAATATTTGGAGCAGATTATTTCCGTTCTCAATAAAGCCGGTTTTGTGAGAAGCATCCGTGGTCCGCAGGGCGGATATCTGCTCACGAGAAAACCGGAGGAATATACCGTTGGCATGATTCTTCGACTGACAGAGGGCAGTATGTCTCCGGTGGACTGTGTCGGTGATGATGCCCTGTGTGACCGGTCAGAGGAGTGTGCAACCATTATTGTGTGGCAGAGACTCAACCGTGCGATCAACGATGTAATCGACAATATTACGCTGTCGGATCTGGTGGACTGGCAGCTGGTTCGAAATGGAGACTACTCGATATAGAAGAATTGTATGGCCAATCAGGAGCAATCGTATTGACAAAAAGATTGAACAAGAGTATAGTAGTAGAAAGACAATTCATAGAAAATCAGTATGAAATATAGGAAAAGTAGAAAGGATGATAAAAAATGGCGATTTATAAGAGCATGACAGAACTCGTTGGCAACACACCTCTTCTGGAATTGAACAATTATACAGCGGAGCATGAGCTGGAGGCAAGACTTTTGGGAAAACTGGAGTATTTCAATCCGGCAGGAAGTGTCAAAGACCGAATTGCAAAAGAGATTATTCTCGATGCACTGGATCAGGGCACTTTGACAAAAGATTCCGTGATCATTGAGCCGACCAGTGGGAATACCGGAATTGGTCTGGCATCGATTGCCGCTTCACTGGGAATCCGGGTTATCATTACGATGCCGGAGACGATGAGCATTGAGAGAAGAAATCTCATGAAAGCATATGGAGCAGAGTTAGTACTTACGGATGGCACCAAGGGAATGAAGGGAGCGATTGCGAAGGCAGAGGAACTGGCAAAAGAACTTCCGAACAGTTTTATTCCGGGGCAGTTTGTCAATGAACTGAATCCACAGGCGCACAGAAAGACAACCGGACCTGAAATCTGGGAGGACACAGAGGGCAAGGTCGACATTTTTGTTGCCGGTGTGGGTACCGGTGGTACGATTACCGGAGTGGGAGAGTACCTCAAATCCAAGAACCCGGATGTGAAAATTGTCGCAGTTGAGCCGGCGGAGTCACCGGTTCTGTCCAAGGGAGTGGCAGGAGCTCATAAGA
>ONNE01000132.1 GCA_900319095.1 uncultured Eubacteriales bacterium
AGACAAGACCGCCCTTGAGATAGTTGGCATCTCCATATGCCTCCAATTTGTCGGAACTGAAATAATAAGCATCCAGTCCGGCCGTGTCCATCACCGTCTTTTTATCCCAGACACCCTGGAACTTCAGATTGTGAATCGTCATGATGGTCTTGATTCCGCGATAGAACTCGCCCTGTTGGAACGAGTCATGAAGATACACCGGAATCAATCCGGTCTGCCAGTCGTGGCAGTGAATGATGTCCGGTCGAAATCCGATGACCGGAAGTGCTGACAGGGCAGCCTTATCAAAAAAGGCAAATTTTTCGATATCCTGATAAATCTCTCCATAAGGTCTGTCACCGCTGAAGTAGAATTCATTGTCGAGAAAATAAAACGTAACCCCACCATAATTCAACTGAAAAATTCCCACATACTGTTTGCGCCAGGCAAGTTCAAGATAGAAATTCGTTATGTACTGCATCTGATCTTTGTATTCCTGAGGAATTGACATATACTTAGGAATGATCACACGCACATCGAATTCATCTTTATTAAAATATTTTGGCAAAGACCCCACAACATCTGCCAATCCACCCGTCTTGATGAACGGAACTGCCTCGGAAGCAACAAATAATACTTTCTTCAATTTATTCTCCCCTTTCGGTTTTATCTTATTACTATTATATAACAAATCCGTCAGATATAAAAGCAGAAATTTGTTCTTTTGCTGTTCTTTTCTCATTCGTCATATTTACCGGCTGCCTGCCAGCATATTTTCAATAAAAACTCCATAGCCGCTCGTCGGATCATCCACCATGACGTGGGTGACGGCTCCGATGATTTTCCCGTCCTGCAGGATCGGTGAGCCGCTCATCCCCTGAACGATTCCGCCTGTTCTGGCAAGCAGATCCGGATCGACCACGCGGATGACCATACTCTTGTTGTTGGTACTGTTCAGATAGATTTTTTCAATGCGGATCTCGTATTTTGCCGGTTCCCCTCCCAGTTTTGTGTAGAGATAGGCCTTTCCTTTTTTGATGTTTTGTTTCATTCCGACCGGAAGATAGGAATCTGCATACTGGTTCGCTGTCTCCGGATTCATCGTTCCAAACACACCGATGGATGTGTTCTTTTCAATGGTCCCGATCTGATTTTTGGCAATCATGTTGATATATCCCTGGAGTTCTCCCGGCTCACCACTGGCTCCCTTCAAGATTCCAAGAATTCTTGTCTGGTACAGCTCCCCGCCCTGCAGATTGAGAAGTTCTCCTGTATCGGCATCGGTGATGCCATGTCCCAGGGTGCCGAATTCTCCCTGTTCTGTCAGATAGGTCAGCGTCCCGATTCCCTGAGTGTCCTCTCTTATCCACGCGCCGATTTTATAGGTGCGGTCCGTTGCCATCACCGGTCGGATTTTTACTTCTTTCTTTTTATTTCCCCTGCGAATGGTTACTTTTATCTGTTTATTTCCTGTCTTTTGCACCGCTTGATTTAATTTTTCGATTGTCGGTACGCTCTGATGATTCCACTGCAGAATATAGTCACCCGTCCTTAGCGTATTCTCTGAAGGTGCATAGGTAAGTCCGTCCTTCCCCTGAAATTCAGCAGTGTCCAGGACCAGGAGACCATTGGTCTCAACATAGATGCCAATCGGCTCTCCACTCGGTGCCAGCTTCATGTCTTCCATGATTTTGACATCCACGCTCTTGATGGGAACGATGCCGAATAATTTTACGGGAACCTGATACGTTCCGGTCCGGTTGGACACCATCGTGAAGCCATCCTCCCGGTTCGTCACCTGCAGAGCTTCCACGGTTTTTTTTGATTCCACACTCTCACTGCTCGCGCCAAAAGGAAGGGAAATGTACTGCGACTCCCCGACGATGGCATAGAGTTGATTGGGAATCTGATCCAGATAATCCCTGACAAAATAAAAGACAGCGCACAGATCCACCAAAAGAAAAGCGATCAAAAAGAGCCGCCACTTCATTCTGATTCCCATGTTCAAACGATCCAACAAATCCATCACCTCACAAAAAAATAGAGTTCCGGTTTCATTCAGAACTCTATCTTAGTATGTGGGATTATCCTTTTTTTATGTGATTTTTTTCTGAGTTTCTTTTTTTTCGTCTTTTTGTGCAAATTCGGCTGCCAGCTTTTTCATCTCTCTGGCATTTTCCATGACGGCATCCGTGATTTCCATGCCACCGAGCAGACGGGCGAGTTCTTTGAGACTCTCACTCTCATCCAGCGGTCGGATCCTCGTGGTCGATGCCGCTTCCCCCACGGACTTTTCAATGGCAAAATGCCGATCCGCCATCGCTGCGATCTGTGCCAGATGTGTGATGCAGATGATCTGATGCTTTTTGCCGAGAAGACTCATCTTTTCCGAGACCTTTTGTGCCGTTCGTCCACTGATTCCCGTGTCGATCTCATCAAAAATCAGCGTTTCGATCTCATCGCTGTCCGCAAACACAGATTTGATCGCCAGCATGATCCTTGACAACTCACCACCGGAGGCAACCTTTCCGAGGCTCCTTCTCGGCTCTCCCGGATTGGTCGCAATCATAAACTCCACGACATCTTTTCCATCGGCTCCCAGCTGTCCCTTTTCTCTCACTTCAATCGCAAAATCCACATGGGCAAAATTCAGATCTTCCAGTGCTGATGTAATCTGTTTTTCTAACGTATGGGCACATTTTTTCCGATGCTCGCTCAGAGCTTCTGACTTCTCCTGAAGTCTGGCAGAAATCTCATCAAATTCTTTTTTTAGATTTTCCTGATATGCCTCAAAATCCATATATTTTTGAATCTTTTGTTCCGCTTCTTCTCTGTGAGCCATGATCTGCTCATAGGTTTCACCGTATTTGCTCTGCAGTGTGCGGATACCGTCCAGTCTCTGCTCGATTTCACGCAGCTCACTCTCATCAAAGGAGAAATCTTGCATGAAGCCGGAAACATCCCGGTTGAAGTCACCCAGGAGACTCTCAACTTCCATCAGCTGCCGGGCAAACCCATCCAGAGTTGAATCCAGCGACTGAATCTCCTGTAGTCGGCGAAGGCTCTGGCTCAGCGCCCCACCGGTCACCTCGGTGCTCAACTGATGAATCTCGCTGAGCGCATCGACGATCTCACCGGCATGGCTGACACGACGATGTCTCTCTTCCAGGGACTCGATCTCTCCTTGTTTTAATGCCACTGACTCAATTTCCTCTTTTTCATAGGTGAGAAAAGCCAGCTGCCTCTCTCTCTCTTCGGATGAGACGCTTTCCTTTTCGACTTCCCTTTTCTTCCTGATGTACTGTCGGTAGAGCTCTCCCACTTCTGTAAGGAGTTCTTCGCTCTTTTTTCCTCCGAACTCATCCACAATTTCCCGGTGCCTCTCTTCGCGCAAAAGAGACTGGTGTTCATGCTGACCGTGGATATCAATGCAGAGCGCGGCCACCTTTTTGATTGTGCTGACCGGCACGCTCTCCCCGTTGATTTTGTTCACACTCCGGCTCTCTGTGATCTTTCTTGCTATGACTACCTGATTGTCCTCCGGATCGATATCCAACATACGGATTTTTTCCAGTGTGTGTTTGTCCTCAATTTGGAAAACGGCTTCCACCATTGCGTGGTCGCCGCGTTTTCCAATCATGTCAGGTGAGACCCTTGCCCCAAGAGCGATACTGATTGATCCAACCAGGATGGATTTGCCGGCTCCGGTCTCCCCTGTCAAAATATTCAGATGTTCTCCAAAATCAATGTCTGCCTCATCAATAATGGCAAAATTCTTTACGTGTAAGTTTACTAACAAATTCTTCCCCTACTTAATCTTCTTAATCTTAACACGACATCCCAATTTTACACCATTGACTACTGCGTAAATCGTTGTCGTTCCTTTCTTTCTTCCTGTCACAAGACCGGTCGCTGTTACGGTCGCAATGTTAATATTCTTTGAGTACCAGGTAACTCCCGTGTCAATGTCGTTGACATGAAGCTGTTCCGTATCGTACTGGCGCATGGTAAGTCCCTTGCGGTTTAGGTCAACCACCGTAACTTCTACATATCCGGACATTCCGTTGGCCGTCTCTCCATAGATGGTCGCCTGACCCACAGCCTTTGCCGTGATCTTTCCGTTGGAATCTACGGTCGCCACTCCTGTATTATCCGAGAAATAGCGGATGGAAGTTGTCGTGTTGGCCGGCTGTGCCACAATGCCACACTGTGCCGAACGTCCCTTCGGCAGGGTCATCGTGCTGTTCGCCACGGTAACTCCGGTTGCATCGACCGGCTCCGAGACGGTAATCAGACAGGTCGCCTTTTTCTTGGATCCGTCCTTGGTTGTCGCCGTAATCTTAACCTGTCCCTCAGCCAGTGCCAGAACGCGCCCATCTGAGCTCACGGTTGCCACTTCTTTGTTATCCGAGGTCCATTTGACGGATTTCACGGTTGCATTTTTCGGCTTATATTTCGCCTTTAACTTCAGCGTGCTGCCAACCAGCATCTTCGCTGTGTATTTATTCAGCGTGAGTTTCTTTACCTTGCGCACGACACGAACCTTACATCTTGCCGATGCCCCGCTTCCATCCTTCGCGGTTGCCGTAATATAGGCGGTACCGATTTTTTTGCCCTTTACTTTTCCCTTGGAGCTCACGGTTGCCACTTTCTTTTTGCTGCTCTTCCACTTCACTTTTTTATTGGTGGTGGAGCCGGTCACGGTCGCCTTGATGGTAAAACTCTTTCCGACTGCCAGATATTTGGTCTTCGGAGAGACGCTCACAGCCGTTGGCTCTTTTGTGACACCGCCCTCCACGGTCACAAGACACGACACGGTGTAGCCACCGTCTTTTGCCGTACCGGTAATCAATGTCACACCGGCCTTCACACCGGTCACTACGACATTGGACTCTCCACTTGTTGCGATCGAGGCAATGCTCGAATCCGCTGTCTTCCATGTCATCGTCTTATCATAAGCGGTCTTCGGATTGAAGATCGGCTCTAGCGTAACTTTCTCTCCGACCTTGATGGTCTTGGAAAGAGAATCCAGCGTCACTCCTTTTAATCCGTCCTGAACAACTACCTGAATAATCTCTGTCGTTCTCATCGTCTGGCCGTTAAATGCCTGGACACGGATGAAAGTCGTTCCCTCTTTGACTGCCGTGACAAGTCCGTTCTCATCGACCTGTGCCACGCTGGTGTTCAGACTCGACCACACCAGTGTATCGGTCGAGTTTGCCGGACTCAGCGTCGCGATCACCTTCTCGGACTCACCGGATTTCAGATTCAGTGATTTTGGCGAGAGGGATACACTGGTCGATGGCTGTTTGACTATGACATGAATCGTATTGACACCGGTCTGTGGAGAAATGATATTGATCGTCGTCTCTCCCGGATCTTTACCGGTGATATTTGCCACTTTCTTCTCTTCGTTATAATCAATATTGATACAATCTTTATCGGTTCCCGTCGTTGTCCATGTGAGATCTGCCAGCGTGTTGATCGGCAGATAAGTGACATCCACGGATGCCGTCGAACCCACATCGATGGTGACATCGTCTGTACTCAGCTGAATGCTGGTTGCCGAGCCGACAATCGTCAAAAGACAGGTCGCCATAACACCCTTTGGGTTGTTGGCAGGACGCACGGTAATCAGTGTGACACCGGCATTGACAAAGGTAATATATCCCTCGGCATCGACCGTTGCGATCGTGTTGTCGGAACTGGTCCAGAGAAGATCGTTGTCCGTTGCATTGGCCGGTGTGTAGCTGACATCCCCTTTCATATTGTAGCCATCTAAGTATCTCGCCTTGGTCAGATCCTCATACTTTAAGGAAATGGTCTGGATACTGGATTTTACAATAATACGGATCGTCTGTTTATTGTCATTGACGGTATTGGTGACAACCAGATCGGCCGTTCCCGTACCGGTTGCCGTGATAACCGCGCTCTTTTTATCCGATGCTGCTGCCACGGTAAATACATTGCTGTTTACCGTAGAACACTCCCATGTGAGCGGCGCATTGGTGATATTCTGCTTGATATCCGCACGGATCGTAAGCGTATCTCCGACGAACATCGTAATTTCTTTGTCGCTTGGCACCAGCTTGAACGACGAGAGCGCCGGCTCGACACGAACCAGACAGTCGGCCGTCAGGGTGACACCCGCTGAGTTTGTGAGGGATGCTGTCACGATGACATCCGAAGTCGTCTCCGTGTTACCGGTTACATTACCATTTTCATCAACGGCTACAAATTTTTCATTGCTGCTGGTCCACTTGACCGGTGTATCGTAGGTGCCGTTGTAGGTGGCGAACAACTGCTGTGTCGCTCCCTTGGAGAGCGTCAGTGTGGTCGCACTGATACGGAGTTTATCCTCGATGCGCACCGTCACGGTAAACCCGCTCGGAACCTGATCCTCACTGATTCCCATCAACTTGGCAAGATATGATTTTTTCGTGCCGAGTACTTTCATCGTATCAATCAGGGTACCCTCTGAGACATCTCTTTTGAGTGTCAGGATACCGGTGCTCCGGTCATAGGAACCATAGTTCGTAATCGCACCGCCACCGGCCTGCTGCCAGGAGTGTTCAAAACATGCATTAAAATCTTCGAGCGTCATACCAAAAGCAGCCGGCAGATCGTAGCTGTCTCCCGGTCCGAGCGTCTCCTCCTTATCGCTGACTCTCGCTGTCAGGGTAAAGGATACAACCGTTGGTGTATAGGCGGTCGTCTTCTCGCCCACGCCCTCACCGGAATAGGTTCCGCTCGCATAAAATTCGATATAGTAGTTTCCGGCTGTACCGGTTACCTGCAACTGATTCGTATACATGTTACTGTCGGCCGGAACCACAGAAATCAAATCAGAGGTAAGCCCCATCGAGTTTGCCAGCACGACCGGATTACCGTTGGAATCGGACTGCTTTACAACCCATGTAATCTTGTTTCTGACCGCCTCACTGTTACTCGTGAACAGAGTATCCGTATACAGATAGTCTCCGGAACTCATCTGGTGGTTGACAATCGTCTTTTGAAATCCCGCTCCGTCCGGTACAGAATCGTTTGTGACGGATGCCCTCGGGATAATATATACATTCAACAGTGCTGTATAACGTGCACTCGGATCGTTCGGCGGGATGTAACTGGCTGTGACCGTCGCGCGACCGGCTCCTCTTGGTGTCAAAACACCGGTGTCCTGTGCCACCTCAGCGACCTCTTCGTTATCACTGGTCCACTGGGCATCGGACGCCTCACCGATATTCAGCCCCAGCTGTACCGGGTCATCGCTGGCATACAAAAACAGAGATCTCTGGGCATCCGGATCGGTATCGTACATCGGCTTATAGATCGAGTCATCGTCCGTTGCCACTGCAAAAATGACATTGATCGTACACTGTGCCGTCGCCATCACTTCATCGCTGACATTGTTCTTTACGGTAACCGTAACATCGACGCTGCCGGGAGCAAGCGCTTTTACAATCGCCTGCATCTTGTTCGTATCCACCTGCGTGATCGATGCCACCTTATCTCTTGTCTCGGCATCCGGAATACTCCACTCAACGATGTAGTCATCGGACGTATAGACATTTCCGGTGGACCTCATCGTCAAAAGAATGCTTCCCTTTCTCATGTCGATCGATGCACCGTCTTCGAGATCCTGTCCCTCATATCGGATGATAATCGATTCTGCCGCATGGGAAGAATTCCCAAACAGAGCAAAAAAACCCAGCGATACCAGTACGACCAGCAAAAAGCAGGAAAATATGCTGAATCCCTTTCCAAAAATATTTTTCATGTTCCATCTCTTCATACTTCAACCAAACCCTTTCTCGATGCTGTGAACCATATATAACAGATACCATCACATACTAAATCACATTATATATATCGGCAATCATTTTTTAGATTTTATGTCAATCCTATGTCATTTACGTGGTACCGGGTCAGATTCTTCTTTTTTTCCCCTAAATACCAAAAATTTACTGATAAAATAATTGATGACCACAACGAAAATCTGTGTCAAAAGCTTTACGATAAAAAGATATACGCCCGTGTCCGGCAAAAACAGAATGCCTAACTGCACACCGCCCAGCTCAATCACCATCGTTGAGATCCTGCCCCCGACAAACCTGAGAAATTCCGCGATCAGCTCTCTGCTCCCATGGGTCTTTGACTCAAATACATAGATCTTGTTGGTGATATAGGCAAACACAATCGCTGCAATAATCGAAATCGCATTGCCCAAAAATGTCCCGACCGCAAAATCTCCAAACGGGGTCCGGCAGTGAATCTTTTCCCAGCCCAGAACATACCACAACAGAGCACTGACAACCAGATTGACAAGCGTTGTGCAGCCGCCAAAAAAAACATACAGGAGTGCCCCTTTATTTTTTTTATAGAATGGAAGAAAAAGCCGAAACATCCGCCAACTCATAATGCGGTCGAAGATATCCCGGATCTCATCTTCTTCTCTGTTTTCATCCTGACCCATATGATCGTTCCTTTCTTTGTCCAATCGAATCAACTTTATCATATTTTTGAAAAAAAGGCAACTTGCAAGTTATCTTTCTTCATGCTATAATGTCGCTTTGTGTAAAAGAATATGTAAAAGCATTGATAAAGGAGCCGATCTATCCATGAAAACAAAAAGAGAAGATATCCGAAATATTGCAATCATTGCCCATGTCGACCACGGCAAGACAACACTGGTCGATGAACTGCTCAAACAGAGCGGTGTCTTCCGGGAAAACCAGGAGGTCGCTGAGCGCGTGATGGACTCAAACGACATCGAGCGCGAGCGCGGTATCACCATTCTGTCCAAGAACACAGCGATCCGCTACAAGGATGTCAAAATCAATATCATCGACACTCCGGGACATGCGGACTTCGGAGGCGAGGTTGAGCGAGTGCTCAAAATGGTCAACGGTGTCATTCTGGTCGTGGATGCCTTTGAGGGCGCGATGCCACAGACAAAATTTGTCCTGAAGAAGGCGCTGGAGCTCTCTTTACCGGTCGTGGTCTGTGTCAATAAGATTGACCGTCCGGAAGCGAGACCGTCCGAAGTGGTTGATGAGATTTTGGAACTCTTCATCGATCTGGAGGCCGATGAGGAACAGCTGGACTGCCCATTTATCTTCGCCTCTGCCAAAGACGGCATCGCAAAGACGGAGCTGGATGAAACCGGAACCGATATGAAACCTCTCTTTGATGCGATTCTTGACTATATTCCGGCACCGGAGGGGGATCCGGAGGCAGATACCCAGGTGTTGATCAGTACCATCGACTACAACGAGTATGTGGGAAGAATCGGAATCGGCAAGGTGGACAACGGTTCCATCTGTGTGAATCAGGAGGCAGTCATCGTCAATCACCACAATCCGGATAAGTTTGAAAAGGTAAAAATTTCTAAACTGTATGAATTTGAGGGTCTCAACCGCGTGGAGGTGGATGAGGCCGGCATCGGTTCGATCGTGGCGATTTCGGGCATTTCCGATATTCACATCGGAGATACCCTGTGTGGGGTCGAAAATCCGAAAGCCATCCCATTCCAGAAGATCTCTGAGCCGACCATCGCCATGCATTTTATGGTCAATGACAGTCCTCTCGCCGGACAGGAGGGGAAATATGTCACTTCCCGTCACCTGCGCGACCGTCTCTACCGCATGCTGAATACGGATGTGTCGCTTCGCGTCGAAGACACGGAGACCACTGAGGCATACAAGGTATCGGGACGGGGCGAGCTCCATTTATCTGTGCTGATTGAGAATATGAGGCGTGAGGGATATGAATTTGCCGTGAGCAAGGCAGAGGTTCTGTATCAGGAAGATGAGAACGGTCACAAGCTTGAGCCGATGGAAATCGCACTCGTGGACGTACCCGACGAATTTACCGGAACGGTCATTGACCGCTTGAGCCAGCGAAAGGGCGAACTGCAGAACATGACTCCCCTCAACGCGGGAACCACCCGTCTTGAATTTATGATACCATCGAGAGGACTGATCGGATACCGGGGTGAATTCATGACCGACACCAAAGGAAACGGTGTCATCAACACGGAATTTGCCGGCTATGGTCCTTTTAAGGGAGAAATCCCATACCGCAAACAGGGATCCCTCATCGCCTATGAGGCCGGTGAAACCATTACCTATGGTCTGTTCAACGCTCAGGAACGAGGTACTCTTTTTATCGGACCGGGCGAAAAGGTATACGGTGGCATGATCGTCGGTGAGCACGCAAAGTCGGACGACATTGAAGTGAATGTGTGCAAGAAGAAAAATCTGACCAACACCCGCTCCTCGGGTGCGGACGAGGCACTCCGCCTGACACCGCCAAAAGTTTTAAGCCTTGAGCAGGCACTGGATTATATCGATACGGATGAATTATTGGAAGTCACTCCGGAGCATCTTCGCATACGAAAAAAAATTCTGGATGGAACGGAGCGCTACCGTGCCAAAAGAAATGCCGCAAACGCGGCAAATTCATGATTGAGCCTGTGATGATTTTCCGGCAGACAAAACCGTCTGTGTTCCGGTAAAGAGAATGGCAAGTGCCAGTGTGACAATCAAACAGATTCCTGTAAAAACTGCCCGGTTCTGTAGAATCGGGAGTTTTTTTGTCTGAATCAGAGTCTGACATACGATCATCGGAATTCTCATCAGAATATAGATTTCAAACAGATGCTCTCCCAACCAGTGAAATCCACGCCCCACAACCGGAAGCTCTGCCACCGGAATCAGTTTGGTAAGTGAGACAATGAGTACGCAAAAAAAGAGCACTCTCACATAGTAGACCGATATGTGAAGCCGTCCGGGAGAATACAGGGCATATACGATCGCCAGAGAGAGGATGGCAATCGAGACGGTGACCGGGATACTGCGCACCCTGTCACAGAACTTTTTGTGATAAGAGAGCCACATTCCCATCGGGTAGGCAGGGATTGTATTGTACCAATAGGGATCCTTAAAGAAGCTGAGAAACAGAATGAGCGCCAGAATCAGTCCCCCAAAAGCGACCGCTATGACGGATTTTGTTTTAAAGTCTTTTTCCTCTCCCATCCCAAACAGACGATAGCTGACATAGGTAATTCCATACAGGCAAAGAATCACAAAGACATACCAGTTGCTGTTTCCGATATTGTCCCA
>ONNE01000133.1 GCA_900319095.1 uncultured Eubacteriales bacterium
CGGCTCGGTCCGTGCTTACCGCGTGCCACTGGCACGCAGCACCCTCTCACGTACTGTTTTTGGTTTCGGCATACCAGTCGGACTCGAACGGTTCGAAGTCTCGCCTTCGGCTCGGTCCGTGCTTACCGCGTGCCACTGGCACGCAGCACCCTCTCACGTACTGTTTTTGGTTTCGGCATACCGGTCGGACTCGAACGGTTCGAAGTCCCGCCTCCGGAGTATCTCTTTCTCAAACACATTCTGTTCCATTTTTTTAATCCTCCTTTTTTGCATAGAAAAAAGCCATCATAAAATGGTGGCGTTCCATTTCATGATGGCCCTGTAGCATTGATTTTTTAATTTGCTGCTATTAGCAAAGTGAAAATTACCGGGTTACCAGAAGACTTTCCTGTCTCCGCAAATATGCATAAAAAGGAGGTTTTAGGGACTCTTTCATGTTGCGGTTTGCACCTTGGTTTGCACTTTTTAATTTAATATTTCCAGGCAAAAAGCGATACCATAAATCACTTCTTTTCAATCATCTTTACAACTTTTGCAGGGTTACCAACTGCGACAGCATTATCAGGTATATCCTTAGTGACAATACTTCCCGTCCCAATAATTGCATTTTCACCGATGGTGACACCCGGAAGTATATTTACCCTTGCCCCAATCCAAGCATTCTTTTTTATATGAATCATTTTTGTCATAATAACCCGAATGTTTTCAGGCTCGTGATTTACCGTAAACAACCCAACCTCTGGTCCCATCATCACACCATCTTCAATTTCAATTCCGCCAAGACTCATAACCGTAAGTCCGTGATTTGCAAAGACATTTTTTCCAAGCTTCAAACAGTTTGCAAGATCTACCTGAAAAGGCGGTGTAAAGAATGTGCCGTCTATCATCTGACCATCAAACAATTCATTCTCAAGCTCCACGATTTTTTCCCTATCTTTCGGAGGCGTCGCATTGATTTCAAAGCAAAGTTGTCTGCATCGAGCCATTTCACCGTGTGCCTCACGCTGATAATCTTCATCACGTATGTCTATTGCTTCTCCGTTATGTAATCTTTCAAATACATTCATGATTTTTTCTCCTTCATATTTGTAATTCTAAAATTGCATCGTTCTATATTTATGCATATGTTGATGCAATGCTTCTTGTAATCTTCCACTCACTTTCAACTTTTCTTAAACTACATTTCTGCTGGAGATACCAGCCTGCTTTTCCACCACCAAATACAGCAGCGACTACATATGACTGCCCTGTAAGTACAGCCGAATCTTTATTTATCTCAATCGGCATATTTTCATGCTTTGCAGAAAAATAATTAAGAGTTCCATCCATAACAGCTTTTATAAAATCTTCCTTATCCTGCCGCATTCCCGTCATATGAACGAGTACAAAGGAATCATCCAAAACACTTCTAAGCTTTGCTTCATTCTTAGCAATCATTCCCTCATACATTTCTTTATAAGCATTTATTACTTTTTCTTTGTCCTTCATCCGACTCGCTGCTCCTTTTTGTGTTTATTTTTCCAAGAGCAAAAAATATACAGGAAGCTATTATCATAAATAGAATCATAATTGCCAGATAGTCCATAAAGAAAATCACCCTTGGTTCACTGTAATTAAAAAACGCAAATGCTGTTCTGCCCGTCATGTACCCCGGAAATCCTCTCTTTACGAACGCACTTGTACCATACACAGAAAAAAATCCAAGTACGGCACACACTGTCACAAATATCCTTTTATTTCTGACAGCAAAAGAAGCAGCGCATTTAAGACTGTTTGGAAAATGCGTCTTGGGTTGTATTTCCCTTTGCGACAAAACTGTCTACCGGACGCTTTTGCTGCACGCTTTGGAGTTAAAAGAGATTCATACCATCTTCGATTCAATATATGATGAACGATGAACAATACAAATATAACCGAACCAATTACCTCATGAAACTTCTCTCCAATTAACGAATATGCCATCAAAAGAGGTAATAAAATCGTCATAACTATATCTATTATGATTCTGATATATTTCTTGTTCAATCTGATTTCACCGCCTTTGCTTCTTACCTTTTCAATATCCAAGACCGGTCACCCAGTCATCCACACTGCTTCGTACACCATCCTGATCATTCTGACAGTCATTACCTCTAACGGCTAATCCGTTGAGGACCTCAGAATTAGGACATGCTGACTGAAGCTTACTGTCAAATCCTGAAAGTCCGCTGCCTTCATGAGTAGAAAATGGAACAAGCTTTTTCCCTGAGAAGTCATTGCTTTCAAATACAGTGTACATGATCATAGGCCAATCGCCCCACCACACCGGTCCTCCTGCTTGTGTCAAGTATGGGATAAAAATTTTTTAATTTTTTAGATCAATCTCCAACATCACTAACTATCACATCATTCCGACAAACTGGAATTTGTCGCTATTTCTTCAATCTTTCATGCTTAATAGCAGATCGAGTTTTTTGAAATCTGCAGTTTCAGAAATCTCTTCTTCAAA
>ONNE01000035.1 GCA_900319095.1 uncultured Eubacteriales bacterium
GGAGGCGGATATGGAAATCAGTTATAAAAAATTATGGAAATTGCTGATAGACCGGGACATGATGAAAAAAGACCTTGCGGAGCAGGCTCATATCAGTTCGGCATCCATTGCAAAATTAGGAAGAAATGAGAATGTAAATACAGATATCCTTTTACGCATTTGTAAGGCATTGGATTGTGATGTATCGGATATCATGGAAGTTATCAAGGTAAAAGGGCAGAGTTGATGGTATATGGACAGATTGACAAGGGAACAGCGCCATCGGAACATGAGCAACATTAAAAATAAAGATACAAAGATTGAAGTTAAGTTGCGTAAGGCACTGTGGGAGAAAGGATATCGCTATCGCAAGAATTATAAGGAACTTCCCGGTAAACCGGATATTGTTTTGACTAAATATAAAATTGCAATTTTTTGTGACAGTGAGTTCTTTCACGGAAAAGATTGGGAAGTACTGAAGCCTCAGTTAGAAAGAGGAAAAAATGCAGAATTTTGGATAAATAAGATATCCCAAAATATGCAGAGGGACGAGGATGTCAATAAGCAGTTAAGTTATATGGGCTGGACTGTGATTCGTTTTTGGGGAAAAGAAATCACAAGGAATATAGAGGAATGTATTAAGGTTATTGAAGAAGTGATTTTTGATTCTCAAATAAGCGATTATGATTATTATGAGCAGGAATGAGTATAAGATTGCAAGTTAAAAAAGGAGAACTTATGAAGAAGGAACTTTTATCGGACTGGAATGTTGTAAGTAAAGGTGCAAAAACGGAAATGGTTTTCTCAAAACTGATTTCAAATTTTACGACTAATACTGATATTCCGTCTGAATATATTATGAAGTTATGGACTAAGTATAAGGAACTTCCTAAGAAGTACCAAACAAATTCAATGAATGGAAGTATTTTTGAAGCAATCATATATACGATTTTCATAAAAGAAAAGGTAACACCAATTTACTTTCAGGCAGAATTGGAGTTTGTCCCCAACATTAAATATGATTTGGTTGTATTTCCGAGAAAAGAAACCGGGAATGTGGATGTATCTTCTCCCATAGGGTTTTCGCTAAAAACATCTTTGAGAGAACGATACAAACAGGCAGATTTGGAGGGACTTGCATTAAAGGAAGTATATAAGCGTGCTGAAACATATCTGATAACATTAGACAACGAGCAGGAAATCGATAAGTTTGAAAGAAAAGTAGCGGATAAAGACATACGGGGAATAGACAGATGTATCAATGCGTATTCGTCTGAGTTTGATGATATAATCAAGAGATTAAAAAACAGTGGTGTTGATGAACCGCCGGATATAAAAGCAATAAAGTCAGCATCAGAGATTAAGGAATAGGAGGCATTTTTACTATGAAATACAGATCAATAGATTTATTTGCGGGAATAGGTGGAATACGTAAGGGGTTTGAAAATGCTTTTGGTAATAACATATCAACTGTTTTTGTGAGTGAGTGGGATGCCCATGCACAAGCGACATACAGGGCTAACTATAAGGATGACTTTGACATTGCGGGAGATATAACCGAAATAGACGAGAAAGATATTCCTGAGTTCGACATATGCTTAGCGGGTTTTCCGTGTCAGGCATTTTCCCTTGCCGGAAGGCGGATGGGTTTTGAAGATGATTATAAAGGGATGTGCAGAGGCACTTTGTTCCAAGATGTAGTCAGAATTTGTGAATATCATCAGCCAAAGGTAATATTTTGCGAGAATGTCAAGGGACTAAAAATACATGACAGAGGAAGAACATATAAGGTAATAAGAAGAGCCTTTGAGCAGATTGGATATAATGTATATGAGGAAGTATTAAACAGTAAGGATTTTGGGGTACCACAAAACAGAGAGAGAATATACATAGTAGCTTTTAGAAAGGATATTGACAGCAGCAGTTTTCATTTTCCCGTGGGAACTGATTCAGATACAAAGATTAAGGATATCATGGAGGAAACTCCGGTCAGTGTAAAATATTATCTTTCAAATACATATTTAGAAACATTGAAAAGGCATAAAGCAAGGCATGAAGCAAAAGGACACGGATTTGGCTACGAGATTCGGGATGTAGAGGGGCAGGCAGGAGCGATTGTTTGCGGTGGTATGGGACGAGAGAGAAACCTGATTGTGGATGATCGCCTAACGGATTTTACTCCTGTCACACATATAAAAGGAGAGGTGAATCGGCAGGGAATACGTAAGATGACACCGAGAGAATGGGCGAGATTACAAGGCTTTCCGGATGATTTCAAATTGGAACTTGCAGATACCCATTTATA
>ONNE01000134.1 GCA_900319095.1 uncultured Eubacteriales bacterium
AACGAGAATCGCAAAGTAGGACGAAACGATCCATGTCCGTGCGGTTCCGGAAAAAAATACAAACACTGTTGCGGACGCTGATAAAAACTCTAATAAGAAAACGAGTGAAACAAAATGTACCTCAATTTGTTTCACTCGTCTTTTTTTATTCATAGATTGCTTTGGCAATCTCCACTTTATTCATTGAGTACAGATGAATGCCGTCCACTCCGTGATCCAGCAGATTCTGCATCTGTTTTTTGGTGTATTCAAGACAACCCTTTTTCAAATCGGCCGGATTGTCTTTGTATTTTTCGAGTATCTCCGAGAGCTCTTTTGGAATCTTTGTTCCCGACATCGATGTGATGTTATCAATCTGCTGAATCGATGTGATCGGCATCAGCCCCGGAAGTACCGGAACCTCGATACCACACTCTCTCACTTTGTCTAAAAAGCGGAAAAATGTCTCATTGTCATAAAAGAGCTGCGTGATCAAAAATTCAACACCCTGTTCCACTTTAAGCTTTAGATTGGCAACGTCTTCCTCAAGCCCTGCCGCCTCCTGATGTACTTCCGGGTAGCAGGCACCACCCAGGCTAAAGTCAAGAGAAGTCTCCCGAATGGCACGCACCAGATCTGAAGCGTGTTCATAATACCTTGCATCAAACTGCTCTTTGCTCATCCAAAATGGCTGATCGCCCCGCAGCGGCAACAAGTTGTGAATTCCATTTCGATTCAGATTTGTTAGAAAATTATTCAAAAACAGTGGATCCGGAATCGCTGCACAAGTCAGATGAGTCAACGCTTCAATTCCACACTGGTTCTGAATATAGGAAGCAATGGCAAAGGTATTCTCTGCTGTGTTGCCACCGGCTCCATACGTGACACTGATAAAGCTCGGGTGCAATGTCTTGAATTCATCCAAAGCGTCATAAATCACAGTGACATCTGCATCTTTTTTGGGTGGAAATACTTCCAGCGAATAGGTTGGTCTGTTTGTATGAAATAATTCTCGAATCATAGGTCTCTCCTTTTTTTGTCTCCACCCTCCGGGACGTCGTCATCCCTCGACAAAACGGTTCTTGATCCATTTTGCCAGCGGTCTCTCTATCAAATAAGTCATCAGCGTTGCCACCGCCAAAGCAGCTACCAGACAGATGATCGTATACTTCCACTGCCATGCTGTATCTCCCAGCTGGTTCGGAGGAACATCCCCCTCATAGCCCGGTATACGAAAATCTTTTAACTTCACAAAAATGTATTGATGCCAGATATATAAATTAAAGGAAATCTCTGCCAAAAACTTCATCACGCGATTGTCCCAGATGAGCCGGAACCATCGGACGGCAAAAATCGTACTGATAATAAATGCCATATTCAGAAGGGACAAGAGATACCGGTAATCTACCTGCCACTTAGTCTCCGAAATATAACTCATGCGATGACTACACATGATTTTGTAGAGCCACAGGCAGGCGATGGCAAGTGCTGTAAAAAAGATTGCCTCACCGCGATTTCTCTTGCGATCCCTGGTCATCCAGACATAGGCATAGGCACCCAGAATGCCGTTGGCATAGACACTGGCAAAGGTAAAGGTATTGTTTACCCAATATGCCTGATTGATATGAGCATAGTTATGTCCGATCAGCCAACTGCTGACAAGTCCGATGAGAACAAGAACCAGATAAGTCGCAATCGGCTTTCTCCTGAAGCATTTTACAATCAATGGGAAGAACAAATAAAATTGAACTTCAACCGCAACCGTCCACAGAACTGCATTGAGCTGCGTTGCCTGTGTGGACACAATAAACCAGTTATGCAAAAAAATCAAATGCGGGAGCAGATCTCCCAATATGTTCGCAAGGTTGACAAACCCTCCCAGGGCAATGCCAATGACAAGCGCAATGATCACTGCCACATAATAAGAAGGCGCAATTCTTGCCACACGCTTGATATAAAAATCCGATGTGCTCTGTGCCCTCTCTCCATATACCATCTCTCTCGCATATGGCAAAAACAGACAG
>ONNE01000042.1 GCA_900319095.1 uncultured Eubacteriales bacterium
TATCGGTATCTGTGTACGAAAAAAATGTGGGTGCCGTCAAATTCTACATGAGAGAAAAGTTTCATGTGGAGTCAGAGCGCCTGGAAGAGACAACCGGGCAGAAAGAGATCTTACTGACATGGAAAAAGCCACCTTTAAAATAAGTTTTTTCATGATAAATGACCGGAGATGGAACGATAAAAAATGATTGAGAGCAAAAAAAATCAGGCGATCAAGAGAATACAAAAATTAAAGAAAAGTGCGCGTGTAAGAAGAAAGGAGCAGGCATTTGTCGTTGAGGGCTGGAAGATGTCACAAGAGGCATTGGAACGGCAGATGGTGGAGCAGATCTATGTGTCAGAGAGCGCTCAAAAAGAGTTTGAGCGGAAAGTGAGTGGGGAGTCGCTGTCAGAGGAGATGCTGCCCAAAGAAGTGGAGATCGTCTCGGATCCGCTTTTCAGAGAATTGTCTGACACGGTGACACCGCAGGGGATTTTGGCTGTTGTCAAGATGCCCGAATACGACCGGATGCAGATTCTCGCCCAGGAAGACGCCTCGCTATTGTGTCTGGAAGATATTCAGGATCCGGGGAATTTGGGAACGATGATCCGGACGGCAGAGGGGGCAGGGATGTCAGGAGTTGTACTCAGTGCCGGGTGTGTGGATCTCTACAATCCCAAAGTCGTCCGCTCTACGATGGGAGCGCTGTTTCGTGTTCCAACATATCTTTGTGAAGATATGTCTACAGAAGTAGAATTGTTAAAAGATAAAGGATTTACTTTTTATGCGGCACATCTTCAGGGAGATTGTGATTACACAGAAAAGTTGTATGAGGGGCGTGTGGGAGTGTTGATCGGAAATGAGGCGAATGGTCTGAGTGATTCGGTCACAGAACTCTCAGATTATAAAGTGCGTATTCCCATGGAGGGGGAACTGGAATCACTTAATGCAGCAGTCAGCGCCGGATTATTGATGTATGAGATTCATCGGAAGAGATAGAAGAGAGGGAAAGATGGAGCAGTTATTTGATTTTTTGGACCGAAGTGTCAGTCCTTATCACGCTGTCGATGAGGCGAAGAAAAGATTGAAAGATCATGGGTTTGTCTCATTGGATGAGAATCAGCCGTGGAGCTTAGAGCCGAAAGGACGTTATTTTGTCACAAGAAACCAGTCCGGCATCCTTGCGTTTGTTCTGCCGGAGGGCAAAATAGATGCCTATCATATGACGGCCAGTCACAGTGATTCCCCTACGTTTCGTATTAAAAAAAATAAACAGACCGGAAAATACTATGCCAGGGCAGAAGTAGAGGGATATGGCGGAATGATTATGTCGAGCTGGATGGACCGCCCTCTGGGACTTGCCGGGCGGGTTCTGATCCGGACGGAGGATGGGCTGGAGTCAAAATTAATTGCCCCCGATCAGGATATTTTTGTTATCCCGAATCTTGCCATCCACTTTAATCGTGAGATCAATAAAGGATACCGCTACAATCCGCAAATTGATCTGCAGCCGGTCTATGGGGACAGTGAATGTGATCTGACGAAGTATCTGTTGGAGAAATTGGGCATTGAAGAGGAAGCCTTGGTCGATTTTGATTTGGTGCTTGTGGTAAGACAGAAAGCAGTTACGGTAGGAGTGGATCAGGAGTTTTATATGGCTCCCCGCATTGATGACCTTGCCTGTGCATATACAACACTGGAAGGTTTTTTGAGAGGAAATGAATCTACAGTTGTAGACAATAAGAATAAACGACCATCCATTGCTTCGTTTTGGTGTATGTTTGATAATGAAGAGGTGGGAAGCGGCACCAGACAGGGAGCGTTGGGAAATTTTTTAGTGCAGACGTTGGAACGGGTGGAGAGTTTTTGCGGAATGTCTCAGGAAGAACGTGCCTGTGCCAGAAACCGCAGTATCGTATTGAGTGTGGACAATGCGCATGCCACACATCCGAATCTCCCGGAAAAAAGTGATTCGGAGTTCCCGGTCATATTGAACCGGGGAGTGGTTGTAAAATACAATGCCAGTCAAAAATATACGACAACCGGGATGACAGCGTCGATCTTTGAGGAAATCTGCCGTCGCAACGAAAAAATTCCCGTGCAGCACTTTGTGAACCGGGCAGACGCCCCCGGGGGAAGTACCCTGGGCAATCTGCTCAGCCATTCGTTCAGTGTTCCGATGGTGGATATCGGTCTCGCGCAATTGGCGATGCACAGCGCAGTCGAGACCGCCGGGTGCGACGATGTGCATTATATGATTGAGGCAATCGAAAGATTCTACGAAAGTAGTATAATACAGATAGAAGATGGTGCATGGAAATGGTAAAAGGAGAAGTTAAATATGAATGAAAACATAGTTGCAAAAATATGTGTTTCGGTTAACCAGACATTGAAAGAACAAATCGACAGTAAATATAAAGAAGAATTAGAGAAAATAATGGACCCTTTTAAAGATATGACGGATGCTGAGAGAGTTGCGTATGAGAATAAGATAAAGATGAAATTGAAAATGGGCAAGAGATTGATGGCACAAGAAATGAATTATTTAAAAATTTATAATCCCATTTTGTATCGAACCGCACTGCGTGTTAAACTGGCAAAAGATAAACTGAAAGAACAGCTGAAACATTGCCGGTCTAAAGAAGAGGCCAATGACCGAATCATGCAGGCAATGTTGCAAATTTCACATAAAGATCCGGATAGAGAATATCTTCTTGCAGGTATACGCGAGACCGCCAATAATTTTCGGAAAGATAATAGTTATGTCAGATTGCCCGATACAAGAGAAGAGGCGGATAAACAGAAGAAAAATAAAACGATAGAGTGTTATTTTGATGATGAACAGGAGGATGAAAAAGTTTTCTCTCCGCTTATTGAAATAATAGAGACGATGCCGGTCTTTGATGTTGTACAGTAGATAAAACAAAATATAATCCTATATTTTTTTGTTTATATACAATCGTGTAAAATGTTGCCAGACATTGCAAAATCAATATGTGTAAGAGGGAAAGATACTGCCTATGATGAACAGAAACAACCATGGATTCTGTTTTTTTCCAATAGTATGATGAGACAGTATGAGTCGCACATCCGCGATGTCATAGAGCTTACCATGGCAAGAATCGATGTGCAGGATATGAAAGAGTGCATGGAGACATCCAAAGAGAGTGAGACTTATCGGGAACTGATTGAATTTATGGATCAGGCAAGACAGTATTATGAACTGGAGTCGTTAGCGGACACTCTGGTGGCAATGTCGGAGAATATGAAGACTTATGTGGAAGAACTTCTGACATCTGCGGTGGGTCTGGCCGTTTATGATAGTTCCATCGACATGAGTTCCGATGATGTTCTAAAGCGTTCGGACAAAGCAATGTATGAGAATAAAAAAAGAATGAAAGCAGAAAGGGTTGATTGAGACCGGATCTGTTCTTTAAAAGAGCTGCCTCTTTGAACGGGGCAGCTTTTTTTGTAAGAAAAATGTAAGAAAAAAAGAGAATGATTTGAAAGAAAAGGATGGTAGGATAGAGGGAAGTAAGAATTGATGAGGAGTGAAGCGATGAAAAATTTTATTCATACATTAAAGATTTTCCTGAGAATACCGGGAATGACAATCTCGTATCTTTTGATGGTGGGGGCTGATAATTTTCTGATGTATAAATTACTAAATTCCTTTCTTGAGGTACAAAAAAAGAAAGAAGCGGCGGACATGATGTACTACTATGGGGATATGGGGATTCTTTGCTTTTTTTTGTCAATTTTTTCGATGTTCATGGGATGTGAGTTTCTGCGAAGAAACAGGGAGAGCTGTTTTGATCAAATTGCCTTGTCGGGGAAGAGCATCAATAT
This sequence comes from uncultured Eubacteriales bacterium, assembly GCA_900319095.1. Classification (GTDB taxonomy): domain Bacteria; phylum Bacillota; class Clostridia; order Lachnospirales; family Lachnospiraceae; genus Eubacterium_F. The sequence continues at coordinate 3,829 of ONNE01000042.1, forward strand.
CGTTAAGGTAAATCAGATTGGTGTTTTGGGGGGCTTACTGTTTGTACATCTGATCAATATAGGGATATATTTTTTATTCGGAACGATTCAATTAGGGACAGAGAGTCTTTTGATGCGAGAGGTTTGGACCATGTTTTTTACCGACTATTTTCTGCTTGTGTATTCTGCGCTGGCAATAGGGATTCTCCTGGCTCAAATAAAGAATCGCTATCTGGAATACGGTTTAATTCTTCTTAACTGTCTGATCAGCCTGCCGGCAACATCTGACATATTGACTTCGCTGTACCATATGACTCAATTTCCCTTCTATCTGATTCAGGATTTCCTGTGTGCGGTTCCACCGGACTTCACAGCGACCTATGATCCGTTGTATGGTTTTCCGATGGAAAGTTACCGAGTTTTTACAAAACTCTTTTGGATTGCACTGGCTGTGTGGATAGAGATATACCATATAACGAAAAGGAATCGCAGAAAAAACATAGTTGTGTCCGTGGTGGGGGCAGCAGTCACGGTGCTGATAATCGTTGGAGTTGTCGATAGGGGAAGTGTTCTGAGAATGGGGAACTATGCGATGGCAGGCATGGAGGATACATCGCATTATTACAGTGTCAAGCAACAAAAAGAACAAAAAGAAAATTTTGCGGTAGAGAGCTATGATATGGACATGGTATTTGGCAAACAGTTGGATGCCGTTGTGAAAATGGAGCTAAAACAGAATGAAAGACAGGAACAATACCGATTTACTTTATACCATGGTTATCGGATTCAAAGTATTCACGATGAATCCGGTAAAAACATGAAGTATGAGAGAGATGGTGACTATGTGACGGTGATAAACCGCGATAAAGATCCCATTCGACAAATGACGTTTGTCTACCGTGGTTTTTCCAATGTGTTTTACAGCAATCAAAAAGCCTGTTTTCTGCCCGGAATATTTCCCTATTATCCCAAGGCGGGTTTTATGAAAATATATGAGGATGGCTATGTTGCCAGCGAGGAAGAAATATCACATTTTAAGATAAAAACAAAAGGAATGGAACCATTTTCAAATTTGGAGAAAAAAGGACAATATTTAGAAGGAGACAGCGAAAATGTAACGCTGCTGTATGGATATTATGATGTGATTGAGAAGGATCATCAAAGATTTGTCTATTATCCTTTGAACGGACTTAGCAGGGAAATGGTCTGTCAGTGGCAGACAGGGGAATGGGAGACAAAGACACAATATGAAAAATTATGTGATTATTTAGACATTCCGGATCAAGAGCTGTTTGACCAAAAAGACTTTATTGCCATTCCGAGCAGTTTGATGTTTAACAGTGTGGTGAAACCTTTGTATCTATGCGACTCGTATCTTTTGGTGAACAGTTCGGGTGTGGACGAATACGCGGTTTTGGATGCTCTTTTGCCACAAGATGAAAAGAAAGAATATCTGAGGAAAGAATTCTTTTATCTACGGCCGGGGGAACAATCGGATTTTTCGGAGGAAACTCTGTATTCGGATGAAGTGCTGTCGGATGAATATGAGAGATCAATGGAAATTCATGATCTGTTTATCGAAAAGGCAAGAAAACTCGGAATAAAAGAGGTTTCACACAAAGTTGTTCAATATCTTATGGATTCTGACAACACAGAGGACGAGATAGATTTTTTGAGAAAACTGTGAGAGATATGAGGTGATTTTATGTTGATCTTAAAGGGAGTCACAAAAAAACATGGGAAAAAAGTGGTGCTGGATGATATCAGCGCAGAGTTGACAAAAGGATGTTATGGAGTGCTTGGACCCAATGGTGCGGGGAAGACAACGCTGTTCCGGTGCATTTTGGAAATTGACCGGATTCATCAAAGAGAAATTCGGTGGGATGAAAAAGAGGGAATCGGCTATCTGCCACAGCATCTTGAATTGTTTGGAGATGCCAAGGTCGACGAAATTCTTATGTTTTTTGCCACGATGAAAAAAATTCCCCCAAATTTAAGAGAAAACGAGATTGATCGTGTCCTGAGAGTTGTGAATCTATATGACAGAAAAAAAGATAAAATAAAAAAACTTTCCGGTGGCATGAAACAAAGAGTTGGAATAGCGCAAGTTCTGTTGGGAGATCCGAAGGTGCTTGTCTTTGACGAGCCGACGGCCGGTCTGGATCCGGAGGAGAGAAGCCGGTTCAAAGCAATGGTAAGGGAGTTGGGTGATAAAAAGACAATTCTGATTTCATCGCATATTGTCTCAGATATAAAAGAAGTGTGTGATTATGTGATCTTGATGAAGAAAGGAAAAATTTTAGAAATTTCTTCGGTTCATCCAGGTGATTTAGAGCAGTATTATCTAAGGAAAATGCAAGAGGATGATATAAGATGTTAGCAAATGTACGATTGAAGGCAAAATGGTTTTTGGTTCCGATCCTGGTCTTGACCGTTTATCTGATCCTGTTTGTGTTTGTATTTCGTCCGGGAGCACAGATAGTAGAACAGTTTCGCCGGAACTGTGTTCAACAGATGACGACATGGCTCCCATTGATGTCTTTTTGGTGGCTCTCGCTGTTTGTCTCGGACTACTTTGTCAGAGGATGGAATGAATTGCTGAATGTATACGGCTCAAATAAAAGGTTTGTGATGCAGAAAATACTCTGCATGATGGTATATCTGCTCTATGTTTTTTTGATGTTTGAAATTCTGAATTCCGGTATCGGGGTGGAACAGTGGGTGTTGGCTTTATTGCTTTGCGAAACGCTGGCAATGGGGAGTCTTTTTATCCTCATTAGTTATGGGTTGAAAAATACAGGTGCCACCATTTTGTGTCTGGTGGCATACAGCGTCCATCTGAATTTTTTTGATTCGTTCGGATACTTTGATATCCTGTCAATTTATCCGGTGGACAGCATGACGGATCATGAGATAAAAAAGAAGATTCTTTTATGTTTTGGCATGATGATTGTCAGCACTCCGTTTTGGGGCATGAGGTTGAAAAAAAGAAGCTAATTACCTTGTCACAGGCAGGAAAGATTGATAGAATGATTGCTGTGGAATGAGAGTAAAGGGGAAGTGATAAAAAATGAGTTCAATTGGGGTTTTAGTGGCAGATGACGATAAAGATATTGTTTTTACGATCAGGAAAATTCTAGAATCTCAGGGATATCAGGTGTCTTGTGCCGAGAACGGAAGGCAGGTACTTGAGAGAATCGAAAAGGAGAAGATCCATCTTGTGCTGCTTGATATTATGATGCCGGAGATGGATGGCTTTTCGACTGTGATGAAGATTCGGGAAGACTACAATATTCCCATTATCCTGTTATCTGCCAAAACAGAAGAAAGTGATAAAGTTTTGGGGCTGACGATGGGAGCAGATGACTATATAACCAAACCATTCAGCAAAGAAGAGTTATTAGCACGGATAAAAGCCCAGATCCGAAGATATCTGGATCTGGGAAATCATCCGGATGTGCGCACAAACAATAAACTGGTAAACGGTGATCTGTTGCTGGATTTAGACACCAAAATTTTTTATGTGAATCACAGACCGATCCAGCTGACAGCAACCGAATATAAAATCATAGAGCTTTTATTGTCTCATCCGGGAAAAGTATTTACGGTAGAGGAAATATATGAAAAAGTATGGGGAGAAGAGGCCTATCAGTCGGATAATGTCGTTATGGTTCATATCCGCAGGATCCGGAAAAAAATAGAAATCGATCCAAAAGAGCCCAGATATCTAAAGGTGGTGTGGGGAATTGGCTATAAAATTGAAAAACAGTAAAATTGGCAGACGAATCATAAGAATTTTTTTATTTCTTTTTTTGTTTGGTCTTACCATGACGAATATTTACCAAGAATCAATCACTAATGATACCAATTGGAAAAATGTCGAAAAACTAGTCCGTCATTATCGATTGTGCAAAAACATAGAGTGGTCATTGACCGGTCTGTTGTTCCTTGTGGTCATCGTGCTGCTGGTCGTGACGAAAGGCAGCGTTGAAAAATATAAGATTATGGCCGATCTGTTTGGAACGCTTTTGTTTATTTTGGGATTTGGACTGTATCAACTGCATTTGTTTTTTTATCCGATCTGGTATGAACAGAACATAATGCTGATCGTAATCCGGGAGGCTTTTATTGATGCCGCTTTTATTTCAATTATCATCCTGTTATTTATACAGTTGATAAAATCGATTCCGGCAAGGATTATGTATGTGGCACGTCAAAAGGCTGAAAGAGAAAACAGGGAACAAAGATATGCCATTGAACAGATGCGACAGGAACTTCTGACCAATATATCACATGATCTGAGAACCCCATTGACATCCATTATCAGCTACATTGAGATTTTAAAAAATGAGGAGTTGGGTGAACCAGCTGCTGAGTATGTGAGGAGACTTGATAAAAAAGCATCGGCACTCAGGAGGATGGTAGATGATGTTGTCTATTTGTCAAAACTGACGAGCCAAAATGTGGATGTTAAGATAGAAAAAATCAATGTAAAACGACTTTTGGAACAGGCGCTGTGTGAATGGGAAGAGGGAACCAGGAACAGCTCTCAGGATATAAAAGTCACCTATGTCGGAAAAGAGATGTGGCTCGAGACGGATGGAAGTAAACTTTACAGGGTATTGCAGAACCTGTATGAAAATGCAAGAAAATATGCCAAACAGGGAACGAGCATTGAGATTGAATATAAGTGCGTCGATGAAAAAAACGTGTCGATTCAGATGAAAAATGAGTCCTCTTATCCGATGCATTTCGATGGAAAAGATATGACCGGCCGGTTCACACGCGCAGATCAGACAAGAACGTCATCCGGTCATGGACTGGGACTCGCGATTGCGGAAGAATTAATGCAGATCTGTGGTGGAAAGCTGACGGTTGATGTTCAGGATGTATACTTTATCGTCACATTATTTTTTGGATGAATTTCGTTCCAAGAGGAAACTGGAGGATTGAAAAAGGTAATAGGAAGAGATAAAATCTGATATTGAAGTTGGTATATTTAGAATTAGGTGGTATAATAAAATCAGTGAAGTCTATATAACGCATAAGGACGATGAGCGTTTTGGAAAAGAACGAGCAGAGAGCCATTGCTCACCAGACTACTGGAAGAATTGAAATAATTAAAGTGTAAAGGAAAGTGATGTTTATATGGTAAATAGCATTCAAAAAGTTACTCGTGGAGTGGTTGGAAAAATAGTGGATTTATTGGGAGACAAGGTATATAAAATTATCCTATATGGTTCTTATGCAAGAGGCGATTTTAATTCTGAATCCGATGTGGATATAATGATTTTACTTAATTGCTCAGAAGAAGAGACTGTCCTATATCGTAATGATGTATGTATGATTGCCAGCAGATTACCAGGCAGAACAATGTCTCAAGTCCTCTAAGTTGTTGTATGAAGCAGAGGATTTGAAAGGTGCGGCTAATCGTGCGTATTATTGTATATTTCATTCAATTAGAAATGTAATTGCCTTAGATGGAGTAGAGTTTAAGAGACATTCTGGCAATTCAACGTATTTTAGGAAGGAGTATATTAAAACAGGTCTGTTTGATGAAAGTATGTCAGATATTATAACAAAGGCGTTTGCGATAAGGAGCAATCGTGATTATGATTACTATCGGATTTATTTGAAAAATTATAGTATACTATGTTGTGATTGATGATGTGATGGAGGTTCGCAGGATTGTTTATAGCGGGCGAGATAGAGATAAGCTGATATAAATTTGCCAAGATAATACAGTTTGGAATGAAACGTTTATAAAAAGCCACCTTGGAATATGGTAATACTAATCCAAGGTGGCATTTTATCGCATTTAACGTAACTTTTAACGGTATGAAATTGTACCATATGGCATCAGAACAAATGTTTGTTATGCTATAGACATCCCCCATCAACTGTGTTATAATGAAATCTCATTGAACGATACAAAATAAGCAGATTACAATACATTGTTTGGAGGTGCTTTTATGCAGTTCAAACTTCACAGCGAATACAAACCAACCGGAGACCAGCCCCGTGCCATTGCCGAACTGGTGAAAGGCTTTAAGGAAGGCAATCAATTCGAGACTTTGCTTGGTGTGACGGGGTCCGGTAAGACCTTTACGATGGCGAATGTGATTGAGCAGTTGCAGAAGCCGACTTTGGTCATTGCGCACAATAAGACGCTGGCGGCTCAGCTCTACAGTGAGTTCAAGGAGTTTTTCCCGGAGAATGCAGTCGAGTATTTTGTAAGCTATTATGACTATTACCAGCCGGAGGCATATGTTCCATCAACGGATACTTATATAGAAAAAGATTCAGCCATCAACGATGAGATTGATAAGCTTCGCCATTCGGCCACCGCAGCACTCACAGAGAGAAGCGATGTGATCATTATATCCAGTGTGTCGTGCATTTATGGTCTGGGTAGTCCGATTGACTATCAGACGATGACGGTATCCCTTCGCCCCGGCATGGAAAAAGATCGGGATGAAGTGATTCGCAGACTGGTGGATATTCAGTATACAAGGAATGACATGGATTTTCACCGCGGCACGTTTCGGGTCCGGGGGGATGTGATTGAGATTTTTCCGGCATCTGCGACAGACCGGGCCATCCGGGTAGAATTTTTTGGCGATGAAGTAGACCGGATTCAGGAAATCGATGTTTTGACAGGAGAGCCTCTGAGTACTCTGGAGCATATGGTTGTATTTCCCGCATCGCACTATGTAGTTGCACCGGATAAGATGGAGAGAGCGATTGCAGGAATTGAGGCGGAGCTAAAAGAGAGAGTGGCATACTTTAAGAGCGAGGACAAGTTATTGGAAGCTCAACGGATTTCAGAGAGAACGCATTTTGATATAGAGATGCTAAAGGAGACGGGATTTTGTTCGGGGATTGAGAATTATTCCATGCACCTGAACGGTCTGCAGCCCAATGAGACACCACAGACGTTGCTGGATTATTTCCCGGATGACTTTTTGATGATTATTGATGAGTCGCATATAACGGTTCCACAAGTGAGAGGAATGTATGGTGGCGACCAATCCCGAAAGACGACATTGGTAGAATACGGATTTCGACTGCCTTCTGCGAAGAGTAACCGACCGTTGAATTTTGAGGAGTTTGAAGATCATATCAGTCAGCTTCTCTTTGTTTCCGCAACTCCTTCAGACTATGAATCTTCTCATGAGCTGATGCGGACGGAACAGATTATCCGGCCGACCGGACTTTTAGATCCGGAGGTGATTGTCCGTCCCGTAAAAGGGCAGGTGGATGATCTCCTGGGAGAAATCCGCATGGTAACAGAAAAAAAAGGCAAGGTGTTGGTGACGACTCTCACAAAGAGAATGGCAGAGGATTTGACGAAATATTTGCAGGAAGTGGATGTCCGGGTGAGATATTTGCACTCGGATATTGATACGCTGGAGCGCTCGGAGATTATTCGAGATATGAGAATGGATGTCTTTGATGTGCTGGTCGGAATCAATCTTCTGCGAGAGGGTCTGGATATACCAGAGGTTTGTCTGGTGGCAATTCTGGATGCGGACAAGGAAGGATTTCTGCGATCAGAGACTTCGCTCGTGCAGACGATCGGGCGCGCGGCCAGAAACGCAGAGGGAAGAGTGATTATGTATGCGGACAAGGAAACCGATTCGATGAAGAAGGCGATCGGTGAGACAAATCGAAGAAGGGCGCGACAGCAGGCTTATAACGAAGAGCATGGAATCACACCGCAGACGATTAAAAAGGCTGTGCGCGATCTGATTCGCATTTCCTCGAAGGCGGAAAAGGATATTTCCGAGGTGAAAAAAGATCCTGAATCCATGAGCGAAAAAGAGCTGGAAAAGGAAATCCGCAATATCATGAAGAAGATGAACCGGGCTGCGACCGAGTTGAATTTTGAGCTGGCGGCAGAACTGAGGGATCAAATGTTGGAATACAAAAAGCATTTGCTGGAGGTAACCGGTGGGCTGTAAAATTATACAAAAAACATTGATTGAAATGATGGGGAGAAATTAATATGGACAAAAAAAGGATGATTCGCATACGGGGAGCGAAAGAAAACAATTTGCAGAATATTAATCTGGAGATTCCCAGAGATGAATTTGTCGTTTTGACCGGTCTCAGTGGTTCCGGAAAGTCCTCGCTTGCGTTTGACACTATTTATGCCGAGGGACAAAGACGTTATATGGAATCCCTCTCTTCTTATGCAAGACAGTTTCTTGGTCAGATGGAAAAGCCGGATGTAGAGAGCATTGAAGGACTGCCACCGGCAATCTCGATCGATCAGAAATCGACCAATCGAAATCCGCGCTCGACCGTTGGGACCGTGACGGAGATTTATGATTACTATCGTCTTCTCTATGCACGCGTCGGAATTCCGCACTGTCCAAACTGTGGCAAGGAAATCAAAAAACAGAGCGTCGACCAGATGGTGGATGAGATTATGAAACTGCCGGAGAAAACGAAGATTCAACTGTTGGCTCCGATTGTCAGAGGACGAAAAGGTGAGCACGTAAAAGTGCTGGACAGAGCAAAAAAAAGTGGCTACGTGCGAGTGGTGATCGATGGAAATCTTTATGATCTGAGCGAAGAGATCAAACTGGAAAAGAATAAAAAACACAATATAGAAATTGTGGTGGATCGTCTGGTCATAAAGGATGGGATAGCAAGACGTATGGCAGATTCCATTGAGACTGTCTTGAAACTGGCAGACGGATTGATGATTGTGGATGTTGTAGACGGAGACAGGATCAATTTTAGTCAGAGTTTTTCCTGTCCGGATTGTGGTATCAGCATCGAAGAGATTGAACCCAGAAGCTTTTCCTTTAACAATCCATTTGGTGCCTGTCCGGTCTGTCATGGAATCGGCTACCGCATGGAGTTTGCCAAGGAGTTGATTATTCCGGATGCATCGCTCAGCATTGATGAGGGAGCGATTGCTGCACCGGGATGGCAGTCTGTTGTAAAGAAAGGGAGTTATAGCCGCTGTATTTTGGAGGCGATGGGAGAGAACTATGGTTTTTCTCTTGACACTCCGTTTCAGGATTATCCGAAACAGATACAGGAGCTTATCTGGCATGGAACAAATGGGGTGCGGGTAGAAGTTCACTATACCGGAAGACACGGGAGCGGTGTCTATCAGATTGCCTTTGAGGGACTTCTTCACAATATTGAGAAGCGATACCGGGAGACAGCATCCGAGATCTCGAAGGCAGAGTATGAGACGTTTATGAGAATTACCCCCTGTCATGAATGTGATGGGAAACGACTCAAGAAAGAGTCACTTGCCGTGACGGTAGGAGACAAAAATATATGGGAATTGTGCAATTTATCAATTGCAGACCTAAAGCGCTTTATGGATGAGGTAGAGTTGTCGGAAAGACAGCGCAAGATCGGTCGTCTGGTTCTCAAAGAGATTCATGCAAGACTTGGCTTTTTGGTAGACGTGGGTCTGGATTATCTGACACTGGCAAGGGCGACAGGCTCCCTGTCAGGGGGAGAGGCGCAGCGTATTCGTCTTGCGACTCAGATCGGATCCGGTCTTGTTGGTGTGGCATATATATTAGATGAACCGAGTATTGGACTTCATCAGAGAGACAATGATAAGTTGATTCGCACACTGAAAAAGTTAAAGGATCTGGGCAATACCCTCATCGTAGTGGAGCACGATGAAGAGACAATGCTGGAGGCGGATCATGTGATCGATATCGGACCGGGAGCGGGGAAAAATGGCGGTCGGGTTGTGGCACAGGGGACGGCACAGGATATCATGCAGGTAGAGGAATCGGTTACAGGTGCCTATCTCAGTAAAAAGAAAGAGATTCCGATTCCTGCATCGAGAAGAAAACCGACCGGATATCTCACTGTAAAAGGAGCCGGAGAGAACAACCTAAAAAACATTAATGTAAAGTTTCCGCTTGGAGTACTTACCTGCGTGACCGGTGTTTCCGGATCGGGCAAGAGCTCGCTGGTCAATGAGATACTGTCAAAGAGTTTGACTAAAACGCTGAATCGTGCCAGATGTATACCGGGCAAACATAAATCCATTGAGGGAGCAGAGCAGCTGGATAAAGTGATCAATATTGACCAGTCGCCAATCGGACGGACACCACGCTCGAATCCGGCAACCTATACGGGATTGTTTGATCTGATCCGGGATCTATTTGCATCGACCCCGGATGCCAAGGCAAAGGGTTACACCAAGGGAAGATTTAGCTTTAACGTCAAAGGGGGAAGATGTGAGGCATGTTCCGGTGATGGAATTCTGAAGATTGAGATGAATTTTCTTCCCGATATTTATGTCCCGTGCGAGGTGTGCGATGGAAAGCGTTATAATCGAGAGACTTTGGAAGTGCGGTATAAAGGAAAAAATATATTTGAAGTTTTGGATATGACCGTAGAGGAGGCACTGGACTTTTTTAAACACATTCCATCGGTTCACCGAAAAATCCAGACTTTGTACGATGTGGGATTATCCTATGTGAAGTTGGGACAGCCATCGACTACCCTGTCAGGAGGAGAGGCGCAGCGAATCAAACTGGCAACAGAACTGAGCAAGAGAAGTACGGGAAAGACAATCTATATCTTAGATGAGCCGACGACCGGACTACATTTTGCCGATGTGCATAAGCTGATAGAAATTCTTCATCGGCTGGTAGAGGGAGGCAATACGGTAGTGGTGATCGAACACAATCTGGATGTGATCAAGACGGCCGATTATCTGATTGATATGGGACCGGAAGGCGGTGACAAGGGAGGAACCGTTGTGGCATATGGAACTCCGGAAAAAGTATCAAAGTGTGAGGATTCTTATACCGGTCAATATATGAAGAAAATTCTTGAAAAAGAATATTTAACAAGGTAAGATATAAGCAAGTATTATTTTCTTTGGGAAATTAGGAGGTAGTGATGTATTCATTTTTCGCCTTAATGGCGCGTATGAAATATATTGAGCGGTGGGCACTGATGAGAAATTCACTCTCGGAAAATGTCAGTGAGCACTCGCTGGAGGTGGCAATGCTGGCACATGGACTCGCCATTATTTCCAATGAAAAATGCGGTAATGATTTTGATGTGAGCCGGGTTGCGCTGATGGGACTTTACCATGATGCCAACGAGATTATCACAGGGGATATGCCCACCCCAATCAAGTATCATGATGATCATATTAAGGCGGCCTACAAGAGAGTTGAGGATCTTGCCAGTCAGACGATGATTGACAAATTACCTGATTATATGAGAAAATACTATCAGCCTGTCTTTTTTCCTCAAGAGGGAAATGAGAGGGAGTGGAGACTTGTGAAGGCGGCTGACAAATTATCAGCCCTCATTAAATGTATGGAAGAGCTGCGTTCCGGCAATCAGGAATTTAAGACGGCAAAAAAAACCATTGAAGATACATTGCACAAGATGGAAATGCCGGAAGTGGAGATTTTTGTAAAGGAATTTTTACCTGCATATGAGTTGACACTGGATGAATTGCAGGCAGAGGAGGTTTCTTGCGATGACAAAATATGAATATATGCAGTTGGCACTGGATCTGGCCCAAAAAGGACTGGGGCATACGGCACCGAATCCGATGGTGGGATGTATTGTTGTCAAAGATGGCAGGATTGTAGCACAGGGCTATCATGAGAAGTATGGTGGCTATCATGCGGAGAGAAATGCGCTGCTTCACTGTGAGGAAGATTTGACAGGGGCTGAGTTATATGTTACGTTGGAGCCGTGTTGTCATGAGGGGAAGACACCTCCCTGTACGGACATCATTCTGGAGCGGGGAATCGGCAGCGTTTATATCGGAGCGATGGATCCCAATCCGTTGGTGGCGGGCAAGGGAGCGCAGATTCTAAAAGATCATGGTGTGGAAGTTGAGACCGGTATTCTTGAAAAAGAGTGCAAGGAGTTAAATGAGCCGTTCTTTCAATATATTTCTTCCGGAATCCCCTATGTGGCAATGAAATATGCGATGACCATGGATGGTAAGATTGCTACCTATACCGGTGATTCAAAATGGGTGACAGGGGAGGTTGCGCGCCATCATGTCCATGAACTCAGAAAGCGTTATAGCGCAATTATGGTAGGAATTGGAACCGTTTTGGTGGACAATCCGATGTTGAATTGCCGGATTGAAGAAGGGGTGGATCCGCTGCGTGTCATCTGTGATTCGAACCTTCGCATCCCACTTGACAGCCGAATTGTTGCAACGGCAAAAGAGGTTCCGACGCTGGTAGCTTATGCCGAGGGCAACGAAGAAAAAGAAAAACAGCTCGCACAGGCTGGCGTTGATCTGATTCGGATCAATGAGGGCGGCCGGGTTGATTTTGTAAAGTTGATGAAAAAACTGGGCGAGCGGGGAATCGACAGTGCGCTGGTGGAAGGGGGAGGAACCTTTCATGGGACTGTATTAAAAAGTGGACTTGTCAAGCGTATTTACTGTTATATGGCACCAAAACTGATTGGCGGAAAAGAGGCGAAGTCTCCGGTTGAGGGCGATGGTTTTTCGTTGATGAGAGAGGCGATGGAGATCACGGATACGCAGATTATCAAATTGGGTGAAGATATCTGTATTACCGGCCGGGTTGACCGATCCGCCTGAGAAGATATCTTTTGACGATCAGAGTGAGAGAATGGAGCGGACAATGTTTACCGGAATAATAGAAGAAATTGGTGAAATTGAGAACATAGACCGGGGCAGTCAATCGGCTGTTCTTCACATTCGCTGCCAAGAAGTGTTAGAGGGCACGAAAATCGGTGACAGTATTTGTGTGAATGGAGTCTGTCTCACCGTTACGACGATGACCAGTAACAGTTATACAGCAGATGTTATGGCAGAGACCATTCAGAGGAGTTCCCTGGGAACATTGCATCGGGGAAGCCGGGTGAATTTGGAGAGAGCGATGCCGGCAAATGGGCGGTTTGGCGGGCATATTGTTTCGGGACACATTGATGGAACCGGCACACTTATGCGGATAACCAGGGATGAGACGGCCGTGTGGTATCAAATATCTGCCGGGGCAGATCTCATGAGATATATAGTGGAAAAAGGATCGATTGCGATTGACGGAATCAGTCTTACTGTGGCAAAAGTGGAAGAGGATTCTTTTTGTGTTTCCATTATTCCGCACACACAGGGGAATACAACGCTATCGGATCGACGTGTGGGAGACATCGTCAATTTGGAGACCGATGTGATTGGGAAATATGTGGAAAAAATGATGAAACCTGCTGATAGTGTGAGGGAGAGCCGTATTACGATGGAGTTTCTTGCACAAAAGGGCTTTTTATAGATGGCAGACGGTAGAGAAAGGAATAATAAATAGTATGTCAGAATTTGCAACAATTGAACAGGCACTAGAGGATCTGAGAAATGGAAAGATCATTCTGGTTATTGATGATCCGGACAGAGAAAATGAGGGAGATTTAATCTGCGCAGCGGAATTTGCAACGACAGAGAATGTGAATGCGATGGCATCCCTTGCCAAGGGATTGATCTGTATGCCAATGAGCAGAAAATTGACGCAAAAACTGGGACTGGATCAGATGGTGTCAGTTAATACAGATAATCACTCGACGGCATTTACCGTGTCGATTGATCACATCGATACGACGACGGGAATTTCTGCCGTTGAGAGATCTCTCACAGCCATGAAATGTGTGGATGATGAGTCCAGACCAGAGGATTTCCGCAGACCGGGACATATGTTTCCGTTGGAGGCGAGAGAGGGCGGTGTCCTCAAGCGCGCGGGACATACTGAGGCAACCGTGGATCTGATGCGGATGGCAGGATTGAAAGAGTGTGGCCTTTGCTGTGAGATCATGAGGGAAGATGGCACGATGATGAGAACGAAGGAATTGCTTGCGTTTGCGAAAACGCACAATTTCAGTGTCATTACGATTGAGTCCCTGATTCGGAAAAGAATGGAGAATGAGTCTCTGGTGATCAAAGAAGCAGAGGCAAATCTCCCTACTAAGTATGGAGATTTTAAAATTCACGGATATCGGAATATAACAAATGGGGAGCATCATGTAGCACTTGTGATGGGGGAGATAGCAGATGGCAATCCGGTCTTGTGCCGTGTTCACTCTGAGTGCCTGACAGGAGATGTGTTTGGCTCTAAGAGATGTGATTGTGGAGAACAGTTGGAGAATGCGATGAAAATGATCGCAAAAGAAGGAAGGGGAATTCTTCTCTATTTGAGACAGGAGGGAAGAGGAATCGGCCTGCTGAATAAACTGAAAGCATATGAATTGCAGGAGCAGGGATATGATACAGTCGAGGCCAATGTAAAACTCGGTTTTGCCCCGGATCTTCGGGAGTATGGTATCGGAGCGCAGATTTTACATGATCTGGGAGCAAAGAAGCTTCGGCTCCTCACCAATAACCCAACCAAAATTGCCGGATTATCCGGATATGGCATATCGATTGAAGAGCGGGTGCCAATTGAGATTGAGCCGAAGCCGGAAGATTATAAATATCTTGTCACCAAACAGGAAAAGATGCAGCACATGACTCATTACAAAATTCATCGGGCAACCGAATAAAGGAGGATATAACAATATGAAAGTGTTGGAAGGAAACGTTCTTGGAGAAGGAATGAAAATCGGGATTGTTGCGTCCCGTTTTAACGAATTCATTGTAAGCAAATTGATTGGAGGAGCGGAAGATGCACTCGTGCGCCACGGTGTTGATCCCGATCAGATTGAGCTGGCATGGGTACCGGGAGCATTTGAAATTCCGATCATAGCACAAAAAATGGCAGAGTCTGGGAAATATGATGCCGTTTTGTGTCTTGGTGCCGTCATCAAGGGATCCACGTCGCACTATGACTATGTGTGTGCAGAGGTCAGCAAGGGAGTTGCCACGGTCGGACTGAACACAGGAGTGCCGACACTATTTGGAATTCTCACGACAGACAATATTGAGCAGGCGATTGAGAGAGCCGGTACAAAAGCCGGTAACAAAGGTTATGATGTGGCATGCTCTGCCATTGAGATGGTAAATTTAATCAAGACAATTTAGAATAAAAATTAGGAGAAATCGATGAAAATCGTTGTTCTGGAGGCAGCGTCCATTGGCACGGATGTGAGTTGGGATGGACTTAGGGAGTTTGGAGAACTGATATTATATGAAACTACAAGAGATGAAGAGATTGCGGCAAGGATTTCGGATGCGGATGTCATTATTCCGAATAAATGTCAGATTCGGGAGGAAAATCTGTGTCAGGCCAAAAAACTTCAATTAATCTGTGAAGCTGCCACTGGATATAACAATATAGATCTGGATGCCTGCAAGGAACATCAAATTACCGTGACAAATGTAAAAGGGTATTCTACGGAAGCGGTCGCACAGCATACATTTGCGATGCTGTTGCATCTGTTAGCGAAGATGGATTATTATTCTACTCATGTAGAGTCGGGAGAATATTCGCAGGGAGAATCCTTTACCATGATGGGACCTGCCATTCATGAATTGGCGGGTAGAACACTTGGGATCATCGGCATGGGAAATATCGGACGGTGTGTGGCAGAGATTGCGACCGTCTTTGGCATGAAGGTGATCTACTATTCAGCGAGTGGCCGTGTCTATGATGTCCCATATCCGGCCGTTGATTTTGATACACTGCTCTCTTTGAGTGACGTGGTTTCCTGCCATGCTCCACTCAACGATCGGACCAGAGGGCTGATGAATCAGGAGGCTTTTCAGAAGATGAAGCCCTCCGCTGTTTTTTTGAATCTTGGCAGGGGGCCGATTGTCGATGAGACCGCCTTGGCATCGGCTCTGGAAAAGGGTGAAATTCAGGCAGCAGCGCTGGATGTTTTTGAATTGGAGCCTCTTCCACAAGAGAGTCCGCTGCTTCAGATTCGCAACCGCGACCGGCTGCTTATGACACCTCATGTGGCATGGGCGAGTGTAGAGGCAAGACAGAGATTGGTGGCAGATGTCAAGGAAAGTATCCGCTGCTATTTCGAAGGAAGACCAAGAAGTATTGTTGGTTGATTGTCAGGATAAAGATAGTGAGGGAGATGCGATTGGAGATTTTTATTACAATCATAGCAGATGCTTTTCAGACATATTGCCAATATCTGATGATGAAATGTTTTTTTGACCGGTGTAAGTTTTCGCCAAAGGTAGAATTTATCTGTTACTGCATTTCCATGCTCATGACAACGATTCCACATATGTTGTTTCGTCGGTTAATTCTTACGGTACTCTTTTCGCTGATCACATATCTTGCGATTGCTTTTATTTATAAGGGCAGCGTAAGGAAATCCATTTTTGTGGGATTGTTTTCATATGTCACAATGGTATTTACAGAGAGTATGGTGGCGGCAAGTTTTGGATATCTGTACTCAAATTTTTTTACAAAGCAAAATTATTTTTCTCTGTTTGGCACGGTGTGTCTGCCGATTGTCGAATATCTATTGATTCGCATTATACAAAATCTGAAAAATTTAAAAGCAGGGCAGGATATTCCCATCTCATATTGGTTAGTGACTATCGGACTCCCACCTTTTTCGCTTACGTTATATATCTTATTTTATAAGCAGCTTCAGTGGAATAAAGCAGAACTGGTTATTTTTGTTGTCATCTTCTTTGTTTTGAATATCCTTGTGTTTTATCTCTATGACAAACAAATGCAGTTTTATCGGATTGAAAATGAAAAGAATATTTTGGAATTACAAAACGAATACCAACTGAATCAATTAAAACTTGTGAATGAAATGGGAGAGAAAGCGAGAGAACAGAGGCATGACTTTTTGCGTCATGTTTCAATGATTTCCCGGTTGATTGGTGAAAAGCGCTATGAGGAGGTAGAAAGCTATATTGCGGAAGTCCGGCAGAATATAGAAGTGGTACATAAATATGTGGATTCATCAAATGAGTGTATTGACAGTATTTTAAATTATAAAATTCAAGAGGCAATTGGCAAAGGGATTGATTTTGATGCAACGGTCAAGGTGCCCAAGGATATGAATTTTTCTCTGTATGATATGAATGTATTGTTGAGCAATCTGATTGACAATTCGATCGAGGCAGTTTCTTCAATGGAGGAAAAAAGAATCACCTTTCATATGTATTTGATAAAAAACAAATTATATATTGAGATCAGCAATCCCTATAAGCAGATTGAAAAGAACCGGGATGGTTCTTTCAAAACGACGAAAAAAGATAAGAGAAGTCATGGCTATGGACTTAAAAACGTCAACAACATCGCGTCAAAATATGAGGGAGTTATAAAGATCGACACACAATTCAATGTATTCAAGGTGGTCGTGTGCCTATTTATCTAGTTTAAAAAAGCATTTTGACGCAGAAAACTGTTGTTGGGAGAGTAAGAATCAGATAGGAAAAAGAATATGCTATACTAACGGTGAAACTATTATTACCTGTCCTATTTTGGGCATGGCAAGTCGCAGGGCGACAGAAAGTGAGGAAATCATGAAAAACTTTATGACAAAAGCGTCAACCGTAGTAGCAGCATTGGCATTAGTTGTAACAACCGTAGCAGTCAACTCTGCTTGTGTATTCTTTATGCATCAGCCGGAGCTTCCGGAAGGCGCAGATAGTCTTCGTCACGAGTAATGTTGGAGCGGTTTGCAGAGTATCTGACAGACCGTATGATTGCAAATGAAACAATACCCAGGGAGAAAGCGGCTCTGTATTCCTTTGGATTGCTACAGGGTATGAGAACCATTCTGGAGGCAGGAATGTTGCTTATAACAGGCTTTCTTCTTGGGTTGTTTTGGCAGGGAATCGTGATTCTGCTGTCATTTGTGATGGTTCGGATGTATGCCGGGGGGTATCATGCCGCCACGGTCGGTCAGTGTGCATGGAAAACATGGTTATTATTTACAGGAGTTCTTCTGTATTTGAAATTTGTTCCCTGTCATCCAATTCTTCAGGGCATCGTTTTGTTAGCGGCAGCGATCTTTATGTATTGGAAAGCCCCGATACAAGATGAACACAAGCCATTGGAAGAATATGAGATCAAAAAATATCGGAAAAAGGCAGCGGTCTTTTTGGGAATTGATTTGGCAGTCTATATCCTTGGATATCTGCTGAAGATCACCGATTTGTCGCGGAGCATTGTGATGGGCATCGTCATGTTGTCCGTTGTACTCGTCAGTGGTTATATAAAAAATCTCATTAGACAAAAATAAAAAGAGAGAAGTGTTTATTTGATTTTGAGAGTCAGATAAACACTTCCTTTTTCTTGCGCTTTTTTGAGGTAACTGTTATGATGGAGACACGGTGTTTGGAACAGGAGGGGATTATGGAATTTAAAAGTATTTTATTCGGAGAAGAAGAGCCGGAACTAATTCAATCTGAGCCGGCTTATTTTCAGGATCTTTCTTTGGACGGTATTCTCAATGTCATTCAGAGGAATGTGAGGACGTATTCGTTGCAGCCCTATTTTTATACTATGCCAAAGTCGAACGATATGATCGAGTACCGCCATCGGATTTTTGAGGACATCGCAAACGACACGCTCCTTGATGCGGTCAGTGAATTCTGCAGAAAATGTCATCAATCCAGAGAGTCTTTCAGATTGGCAAAACAGTCTGAAAATTCAATTCAGGCAGCTGCCTATCATCTCAAAGCAGCAGTAATATATTGGGAGGGAATTACCCGGTTTGCCAAAGATCTGGCGGCATGTGATCTGACTTCAGACGGGTTTCAATCTCTTGAGGAGTATGTAAGCCGTCACATAGAGGCTGGAAGAGAAAAGAAATTGGATCAGGCGATTGCTCATATCGGAGAAATCTTTTCACAGATTGAATTTCGACTCGAAATTCATCGGGACCAAATCACGATAACGGAGGAGCCGGGAGAACAAGACTATTTGCAGGAACTGGCTGATTTGCTGCCGGAGAGTGAGTCAAACAAAACAGAAAGGATACAGGGAGTCTTTCCCAATCCGCTGGAGCCGTCTTATCTTGAGATGACGCTCATTGAAATTTTAAGAAAGAGTAAGCCACAGTGGATGAAAGACCTGATGGATTTCCATCGCAGCTATCCGGATTTTTATTCCGAGCGGTTGTTACAATTTGAACAGGAAGTACAATTCTATATCAGCTTTACCGAATTTAAAAGAAAGATAGAGCAAATGGGATATCGGATGCAATTTCCAAAGATTTCAAATGGGAGAACTTTTGTGGGAAAGGGCATCTATGATCTGGCTCTGGTCTGGAAGAATGCCAGAAGACAATATGAGGTTGTAGACAATGATATCAAGTATCCGCAGCATGCTTCTTTTTTTGTGGTGACCGGCCCGAACCAGGGCGGCAAGACGACCTTTGCCAGGTCAGTGGGACAAAGTGTGTATTTAGCCATGATGGGATTGTACACCAATGCCTGCTCTCTGGAGCTTCCTTTTTTTGACGGCATTGCCACACACTTTGAAGTGGAGGAGAGCATTCGATCGAATGCGGGAAAACTCAAAGAAGAGATTGATCGTTTGGCACCGATGATGCATCGCGACAAAAAGAATCAATTTATTATCTTGAATGAGCTATTTACAACAGCGACCACGCACGATGCCAAAATTATGGGGAAAAAAGTGATGCAGCATTTTTTGTCACAGGACTGTTACGGGATTTATGTCACTCATATTCAGGAATTGGCAAAACAGACGGAGAATATCATAAGCCTGGTAGCGCAGGTGGAAGATGGTTCTGAGAAAAAGCGCACATATCGGATCCTTCCGATGCAGGCACAGGGATATGGATATTCGGACTCTCTTGTGAGGGAATATGAACTTCGCTATGAAGATATAATGAGGAGGTTATCATGACAGAATCGTTTTTGCTCTATCAAAACTGTTCAA
>ONNE01000135.1 GCA_900319095.1 uncultured Eubacteriales bacterium
AGATTCTGCTCCATCACAGCCGATACCGATGGTATCGTTGTAATCCATCTTCATATATTCGAATCCATACTTCTTCAATGTACCGATTACTTTTTCTTCCAGATATTCCTGTACCCATGGATCCGACATATCCCAGAACCGTCTGCTGTATGTAGTCAGCACATGACCATCTCTCTTCAGCAGATGATCCGTGAGCTGGTATGCCTTTGCCGCGCTTCCGACATTGTCGATTTCAAACCAGATTCCCGGTTTCATTCCGGCATCCTTGATCAGAGACACGGTCTTTTCCAGCCCATCCGCAAACAGCGTTTCTGATACATTATAATCTCCCATGCTGATGTCCCACGGCACACCATCTTCTTTGAACCAGCCACAGTCGATCACAAAGTAGTCAAACCCCTTGTCCCGGATACTGTCTACGATTCCGGCTATATTCTCATGAGACGGACATCCCCAGGTCGTACAGTATTCATTGAAAATAATCGGAAGCTTCTGTTCACTCTCCGGTCCGTTGTCCACATCGGTTTCTCCGGCTGATACCAGCCGGTTGCAGATATCATCGATGTCCCCTGTGCACACGCTCATAATCGCAATCGGAGTCTCAAACTCTTCTCCCGGTTGGAGCTGTTTCATCCAGTGTCCGAACTCCCGGTCGGCAAGTCCTCCGGAAATATGAAGTCCGTCATCCTGACGGTACAGTTCTATCTGCCACGATGCCTCATGTGCCAGCTGAACTCCCCACAACACATGATTCTTTGTATCCTCTACGGCCACAAACGGGAAATATTTCATGACCGGCATGGAACCCCTCTGACCAAACCGCTCCACACCGACCGACCAGTTCGACCAGCTCGGTTCCAATTGCAGATCCTCTACCGTTTCTGTCACCAATCGTCCCTCATGGCTCCATTTACTTCGAAGCCGGTGCACGAGAAGAGTATCCGGAGCATCTCCCTCCACAAAAGGGGTCAGATTCCCCATCTCAAAACTGGACAACATCTCCAGAGTGATCCTCTTATCACTCTGATTCTTCAACCGGTTATTCATCTGAAAGGTCATCCCGCCCTCCACATATCGAATGATATTGTGAAGTTCATAGCCGCGACGATCTCTCATCACCGTTGTAATAATCTGCGTTTGTCCCTCTTTTTCCACCTTTTGGCTCTCATAGTCAAACAGATTTCCGGATTCACTGTTATGCATTGTCTGTCCGCATCCGTAACAGTTCGGATAGATATCTCCCACCAGCTTGCACTGGGCAAGACTATTGATCCGATAAAACTTCTTGCCGCTGACATCCTGATCTCTCATATCATACGGAATCATGTAAAACCCCAGGCGATGATAATCGGTCTCCTGCTCAAAAATCAACAACATATCTCCCAACCGTATCTCTGAAACTCTCTCAATTGCCATATAAACCTCCTATTCCTCTTCCACTGACATAACCTGATAATCCTGCTCTTCCACCGCCTTTTTCAGCACCTCATCTTCCACCGGTCCGCTCAGGGTAACCACTGCCGTCCCCTCTTTATGACTGACTGCGGCCTGTTCCACCTGCGAAAGAGATTCCAGTGCTTTTTTCACCCGTGCCTCACAGTGTTCACACATCATTCCCTCAATTTTCATTGTCTTTGTCATCCTGCTGTCCTCACTTTCCTTTCTTTTTTTGTTCTTTCCACTGCCAAAAACCTTTCTTTTTCTGTCATGGGAAGAATCATAAATATTCTTAAAATTCAATCTCAGCGCATTGGTAACGACACAAAAACTGGACAGGCTCATCGCCAATGCCCCGAACATGGGACTTAGCCGCCAGCCAAAAAGAGGAAGAAAGACACCGGCTGCCAGCGGAATTCCCAGCATATTGTAGAAAAAAGCCCAAAACAGGTTCTCATGAATATTAAACAGCGTTGCCCGGCTGAGCCGGATGGCCGCGCAGACATCCGACAGACTGCTCTTCATCAGTACAATGTCTGCTGCGTCCATCGCAATGTCCGTCCCGGTTCCTATTGCGATTCCCAGATCGGCCGTCGTGAGTGCCGGTGCGTCGTTGATTCCGTCCCCGACCATCGCTGTCTTTCCCCTCTCCTGAAGCGTACGGATCACACTCTCCTTTTGTCCCGGCAGCACCCCGGCAATTACCTGATCGACTCCTGCCAGATTTCCAATCGCCTTTGCCGTCCTCTCATTGTCACCGGTGAGCATCACAACATCCATCCCCATCCCTTTTAGCTCACGGATGGCCTGCGCACTGTCCTCCTTGATCACATCCGCCACGGCGATGACACCTGCCAATTGCTCATCTTTTGCAAAAAACAACGGTGTTTTCCCCTGCTCTGACAAATTCTGTGCTTTTTGCCGGAACTTTTGCGGAATCGGAGCTCTCTCTTCTATAAAAGAGAGGCTCCCGCCTGCCAGTTGGTGTCTGCCCTGTCTGCCGATCAGACCATACCCTGCAAGTGCTTGAAATTCTGTGATCTCTTCCGGATTTTCAGGCATCCTTTTCTCATCCTTCACGATCGCCTTTGCCAGTGGATGTTCACTTTTGATCTCCAGAGAATATGCGATGTCATACAATTCTTCCTCTGATATGCCATCGGCAGGAAGAAGATCGGTCAACCGGGGTTTCCCTCTCGTTATCGTTCCCGTCTTATCCAGTGCCACAATCTGAATCTTTCCCGCTTCTTCCAGCGCCATCGCTGTCTTGAACAAAATTCCCTTACCTGCTCCCACACCATTTCCAACCATGATCGCCACCGGAGTCGCCAGCCCCAGCGCACACGGACAACTGATCACCAGCACGGAAATCGCCCGTTCGAGTGCAAAGCCAAATGTCTGTCCCGCCAAAAGCCAGACAATCCCTGTCACAAACGCCAAAGAGATCACAATCGGGACAAAGATTCCGGACACGCGGTCGGCAGTTTTGGCAATCGGGGCTTTCGTGGCCGCAGCATCGCTCACCATCTGTATGATCTGAGAGAGTGTCGTGTCCTCCCCCACCTGTGTCGCCTCACAGCGCAAAAAACCGGACTGGTTGATCGTCGCTGCACAGAGTTGATCGCCCTCCTTTTTGTCCACCGGTATGCTCTCTCCTGTCATCGCTGACTCATCGACCGCGCTGCCTCCCTCCAGAACAATGCCATCCACGGGAATCTGTTCTCCCGGGCGCACCACAAAGATATCCCTTTTTTGCACTTGCTCGACCGGAATCACATATTCCTCTTCCTGCCGGATCACACGGGCCGTTTTGGGCGCCAGCTTCATCAGTCCCCGGATCGCATTCGTGGTCTTTCCCTTAGCACGTGACTCCAGCACCTTGCCAACTGTAATCAGAGTAAGAATCATTGCCGCTGACTCAAAATACAATTCATGAAGGTATCCCCGGGCCTGACCGGTCTGTCCGACGGTATAGCATGCTGTCATGACAAATACCAAATATGTGCTGTAGCCAAAGGCAGCAAAAGAGCCAAGCGCCACCAGGGTATCCATATTGGGATTTTTGTGAATCAGTCCCCGGAATCCACTGATAAAAAAACGCTGATTGATTATCATCACGATCCCTGCCAGCAGCATCTGGATCAGGGCCAGAGCCAAAACATTTTTTTCAAGCGCAGCCGGAATCGGCAGATGCCACATCCGATGTCCCATCGACAGGTACATAAGCAGAACTAAGAACACAATGGAAGCCAGCAGTCGGCGTATCAAAAGCGGAGTCTGTGTATCCTCAAGCACGTCTGCCCGGCGCTCCTTGTCCTTTCCCTTTTCACTCGCACCATATCCCGCTTCTTTTACTGCCCGGATGACCTCCTCCGGATCTGCCTCTCCGTCTACTCCCATGGAGTTGGTGAGAAGACTCACCGAGCAGGACGTCACACCGGGAACTTTTGTAACTGCTCTTTCCACTCTGGTACTGCACGCAGCACAGCTCATTCCCGTCACCTGATACTGTCTCATAGCTTCCTTCGCTCCTATCATCGATGTCCCTATCCGTCCGATTCCATCTCTTCCACTAAATTTAATAGAAAAAAAACTGAAAAAAACTTGTTTTTCCTAATGACATTTTATACAAATGGGTGTATAATTACAAGTAGAATTTTATATCGTTGATAGGAGGTTTTTATTATGTCATTTTTATCCGAGTACATTGGTAGTCTTGTCTTTCTTTTGGGCGGATATGCATATATGTGTAATATCTCACTGAAGAAAACTCTGGTCTCTACTCTCAATTACATTGAGCTGGTAGTTGCCTGGGCACTTGCGGTTGGCTTTGGACTTGCCTGCTCTGTCGGGATGGGTGGTCCCGGTTATCTGAATCCCGGTGCC
>ONNE01000064.1 GCA_900319095.1 uncultured Eubacteriales bacterium
ACGCACCGTCTCAACAGTATAATCCTCAATTTCCTTGACATCGTTTTTAAGTACCACGCTGATGCTTGTCTTATTCCTTTTTAATTCAAAATTGTCGATCTCCTCAATGAATCTTGACAGAGAACTGTAGCCGTAGTTTCGAACGTCAAAATCGGAATATTTTTTTAACAGTGTACTGCCAATCTCACCGAGTCCTGTATCTTTTCCATTATTCTCATTGGTGGTTATGATCTCAACAATCGCATCTGCAATTTTCTTCTTTTTGACGACGTTCTTTTTCTCTGTCTTTCTCTCTTCCTTGTCTGAATCCGACTCCATCAAAAGCTCCAGATCGGTAAAGACCGAACAGGCCGCCTTAAAAGATTTTGGGGTTTTACTCTCCCCCATCCCGATGACTTCCATGCCCGACTCCCTCAAACGGCTCGCCAGACGCGTAAAATCCCCATCGGATGAGACGAGACAAAATCCCTCAACATTGCCGGTGTATAAAATGTCCATGGCATCAATGATAAGCGCTGAATCGGTGGCATTCTTTCCAATCGTATTTTGGAACTGTTGAATCGGAATGATCGATCGCTCTGCCAGTTCACTGCGCCAGCGATGCATGAGGTTGCTCGTAAAATCTCCGTAAATTCGTCGATATGTCGCAACTCCGTGTTTGGTCATTTCATCTAAAATCGAATCTATATATTTGGCTGAAATATTATCCGAATCAATCAAAAGAGCAAATCTCTTATCACTCAAAAAAACCCCTCCTTTTTGTATACCTTGTATCCTATGGTATCAAAAAGAAGGGGTTTGCGTCAACATTCTTTATTCAGATTTTTTTGACCAGTGTCCGGAGTGTCGGCCCCACCGATACGGAAATCAACATCTTGACAAGATCTCCGACAATAAAGGGAAAGACGCAGACCGACAGCGCTGCGACAACTCCCATCCGGGTCGACATACAGAACCATGCCGTCCCAAAAACATAGAGCACAGCCGTTCCCACGATCATTCCAATAAAATGAATCACCCGGTTCTGTATCTTGTCTGCCACAAACAGGTCCACAAAGAGCCCGCATACAACCGCCAGAAAAATATATCCGATCAGATATCCTCCGGTAGGTCCCGCCAATTTGCCGACTCCCCCCTCAAATCCCGAGAAAACCGGAAGTCCTACCAGACCAATCAGCAGATAGACCGCGCACATAACCGCTGAGCGCTTCCATCCCAGTACATAGACACTGATGTAGATGACAAAACTTGCCAGCGAAATCGGAACCGGCCCGATGGGAAGTGAAATGGGTGCCAGAATGCACAAAATTGCGGCAAACAAAGCCGTCAAAACCATACTCTTTGTTGTAAATATTTCTGTTTTGGATTGTGTAATTGTTTCATTTGACATATCTATTCCTCCTTTATCCAAAGAAAAGTATAGACCTGTCTTTTTTATTTGTCAACCAATTATTTGTTTTGGTTTACATTTTCTTTTCCAGCACGAAATCTACGATTACTTCAGTACCGATATCGGGCTCACTTTTTACATGAACCGTGCCCCCCAGCGTCTGTGCAATATGCTTTACAACACTGAGCCCGACTCCGGCTCTCGTATAAATTCCGGTATCCGACTGCTTCTTCTGGGCAAATGGCAAAAAGAGGTTATTTCTCTCCTCCTCGCACATCCCCACTCCGGAATCCCGAACGCTCACGATAAACCTGTCATATATATCACTGATGCTCTCCGTGGAAACATCAATGCGCACATCTCCGTTTGCACGGTTGTACCGGATCGCATTGTCAATGATATTGCATATCATCTGACGAATCAGTCGTTCGTCCCCAATGTATCGGCCGTTCGGCTTCCCGGCCCACATATAGGAGATGTTTTTCTGATGAACACAGTAGTGAAAGAAGTCCTCACAGGAATTCAACAACTCCCTCATGTCAAACTCTGTTTGACGGATCAATGTCCCTTTTTGCTTGAGCCGGAAAATATCAACCACATCACTCATCATGGATAACATACGACTGGCTGTCTTGTTTGCATATCGCATATATCTCAGTGATTCATCGGTCTTGCCTTCAGTCATCATATGACAAACGGTATTTTGTAAATTAGTAAATGAACTTAAATAAGATTTCAAATCCTCACAAAGAGATTCGAGAAAACGGACGTTCACTCGTTTGTCCGCAATCAGATTATTTTCACTGTCACCGTACAGTTTTTTTATGTAGACAATTGCGCGGTCACACTTTTGCTTGGGACGACAGGCAATAAACTCTGCCTGAATCCATCTACTTGGCACTCCTGTGTACTCTCGCATCGGATATATAACAGATTTTCGAAAATGTCCACCCGACACATTTTTCTTGAGAATTTCAACATCAAATTTCTCCTGAAAACCTTTGTGGTAGTCCGGATGGATGAATTTCTTCATTGTATGCCTCTGCCAATCCTCATAACATATTTCTCTCTCTGTCTCATCTTTCCCTACATATCGACAGTTTCCGGTCTGTAGATTCAACATCACAATCTTATCTATAGAGTTAGCAAAAACATGCATGGCTTCCCTAATCATAATATCCTTTTCGATGGTCTGTTTTTTCGTTCTCCGGTACACGTTCGGAGCCCTCCTCCACTATATGTAGTTTCTGACCAATCTCTCGCATACAATTGCCGAATAAAATTGTAACACAGTTTCCATTAGAAGCCAAGACTATTTTTCACCTTTTTTATAACCCGGCAAGAACGATAGAAGCCACCGCCCCGACCACAGTGGCAAAGAGAGCCCCCGCCAGCGTGTAACGGCTCTTTGTGACCTTTGCTGTCATAAAATAAACGCTCATGGTATAAAAAATGGTCTCCGAGCAGCTCATAAGGACCGAGGCGAGCGTCCCCAGATACGAATCCGGTCCATAAGTTTTATACACATCCAAAAGCAGACCGGTCGCTGCAGAGGACGAAAACATTTTTACAATGAAAAGCGCAAATAATTCTTTGGGAAAATGGATCCAGTTTACCACCGGTGCCAAAAGGTCTGCCATCCCCTCCATCGCTCCGGACTCTCTCAATATTCCCACTCCGACCATCAGACCGATTAGCGTTGGCAGAATCTTGTATACCGTCATAAAACCATCTTTTGCTCCCTCAATAAATGTATCGAACAGATCCACTTTTTTAAAAAAACCATATACAATCAGGTACAAAATGACAAGTGGTATCATCGCATCTGACAAATAATAAAGAATTCTCATACAGGACTCTCCTTCTTTTTCTTTCTATGCTTGGCAATGGTTCTTGCCATCACTGCAAAGAGGATTCCCGCTGCCGTCGACAATGCGGTGGCCACCAGTCCCATTCCTATGATAGAAGTGGGGGAAGCCGATCCGTACTGACTGCGGTATGCAATGATATTTACCGGAATCAATTGAAGCGAGGAGATATTCAGTATCAAAAATGTGCACATATCGGTACTGGCGATATGACTCCCATGATTTAGTTTTTTGAGTTCTTCCATCGCCCGGAGTCCTGCCGGTGTCGCCGCCCAGCCAAGTCCCAGAACATTGCTGATGATATTGGCTGCCATGTATTCATTGGCTTTGTGATCTTTTGGCACATCCGGAAACAAAAAAGCAAGAACCGGTCGAAGCGCTCTTGTCAGCGCGTCAATGATTCCTGCTTTTTTCGCTATATTCATCAGACCTGTCCACATCGACATAATACCCAACATCGTGATGCACAGTGTCACCGCCTCTTTCGAAGAGTCCAGTGCTGCCGTTCCCACATCTCCCACATGACCGGTAAATACGGCATACAAAATTCCGGCTAAGATCATAAAACCCCAAAGTTTATTGAGCATACGAAAATCCTTTTTCTTTTATCCTATGACTTCAAAAACCATAATATGCCTTTGTCAGGATTTTTCTGTCAGCTCCCGGATCTTCTTGCGATATTCATCCATTTCCTCCTTCGTCCCATAATACTTCCCATTGAGCCGGTCAAAGTACATGGTCATTTCCCTCGTCTGTATCGTGCCATCCGGCATCTGATAGCTTATGATGGTTGTGAGTTCCATATAATCTCCCACAATTTTTTTTGATATCTCCTCCATGCCCTGATATTCCATTTCATCCGTGCGGATGTTATTCTCAAAATTTTTTTGAAAATTGTCCCGGGCCACAACCGGATGACATCGATTGTATGGGAAATGCCGGATACACACTCCCAAAAATACATAGCATCCGATCAGAATCACTCCCCGGACGCACCATGAAACAATCGGTTTTTCCTGCCAAAAAAGTTTCCTCGCTGCGATGATCCAGAGCGGACAGACAACGGCTGCAATCACGATGAATGGCCACGACACCTCTCTGGCGATCGCCAATGCCACAGCATAGAGCATAACAATCACACTAAAAAAATTCACGATCAGATCCACCAGCTTAGACCAGCGAAGATTTTTATTCTGTTTTTTCACATTCATTCTTCCTCTCACTGCATGATACCCCCATTGTACCAAAAAAAACAATGGACGACAAGAAAGGATTCTCCCCTGATTCCTTTCTCATCGTCCATGTTTTCCCATTTATCTCTATTTCTACTCCCGCATCCGCGCTATCGGATCGTTCCCACCTGGAAGGAGTAATCGGTTTTATCATCCGACTCTACTCTGGTAAACACACTGATCTCCTTCTCGCTTTTCATGACCAGACAAAAATCTACGTTATCCTCATACAAATGATTGAAGTTGCTGACTGTGTAAATCTGCTGGAATTTCTTCTCTTTTGATGTGATCTTTAATTTAAACAGTCCCAGTCCGCTGACCGCGTACACCGTTCCTTTCTTAATATAGACAGACGAGTGATTTTTCGCATCTGCTGTCTCTTGCGAGGCTGGTACATAAACACTGGTCGATGTAGAAATCTGACTGACTTCCAGAATGTGACCGCTCGGGAGTTCCTTTTTCTCTCCGTCCGTGATTTTTCCCACATAAATATATCCGGAATAACCATATTCATCTTTAAGGACAAACAGATCCCCTTCGGCTGCCACTACCTGCTCGTAGCCGGAGTAAGTTGCCTGTTTTTTCGTAATCATCTCTTCCTGGTCAAATTCAATCAAACTGCTAAAATATGTGCCATTGAGAGCAAGCTGGACGGAATTGCCGGATTGATTGAGGTAAATGACATCAAATTTGGATGTGTCCGTGAGAGTGATCTGGTCGTTGAGCAGCATTTCTTTCTGCAGATTTCCCTGCGGGTTGACCTTATATATATATACTTTTGACTGGTTCGCCAACTCACCGTTGACATCTGCCACAAAATAAAAGTTTCCGCTCGCATCCTCCCACTGTGTCGTGATGGTCTGTGCTGCTTTTGCCTTTCCCTGGGCGTTAGCATCCAGCAAAACCGTAGTATCTGTCATCCTGGTTCCATCCCATATGTGCTTGACACAATTCGATCGATCCTGTGCCCACTCATATACACAGTAGTTTCCGCTCGCATCCAGTGTGCTTCTGGTCAATTCATTTTCTGTCATTTTCACACTTGAAACGGTGTATGGGCGGTAGTAATCCTCTCCGATGACTTCCGTCTTTTTGTTCCGGTCAATCTTGAGATTTTTTACCATGTGACCGGTCACGTCCAACGTCACAAGTTTTTTGCACTTATTTAGTTTCAGAGATGTCAGTTTATTGTATTTTAAATATACATATTTTAATTTTGTATTTTTATTCAGATCCAGTGACTTTAGCTGACCGCACTCCATCTCAAAATAGACAAGCCGGGGATTCTTTTTTACATTAATAGATTTGACCGAAGTTTCGTTGGCGACAAAACTCTTCAGATATACCAGCTTTTCAATTCCCTTAAAGCTTTTGATCTGTGAAATGCCTTTTTTCTGATACTTTGAATATTTTGATTTTTTTGTCATCACGGTATTTTTACAGGAACCGGTCCCAAACTTTTTTGCATTCTTGATCTCTTTGACGGACAATTTATTGTCCTTGTTTTTGTCATAGTTTGCCTTTACCAGTTCCCGGAAAACTTCATCCGGAAAATTCTTCTTGTTAATTTTTACCTCTTTGACTTTTGCAGCTGCCAGAGAGGGTACTGTTGCGGTCCCGAGCACAGCCGGAACCATCAGCATAGCCGCTGTCATGGCAATACATAAATATCTTTTCATAGTGAAAACCTCCTTCATTTTACGTTCGATTTGTTGGTGAGACATCACGTCTCTTCCGGGCCCCTTATACTAACAAAACGAGCGAGGGAACAAAAATGTTTCAAAAAATAAAAAAAAAATTTAGGCTGCCACATTTTTTGAAAATCATCAAGACAATGCGGCAGCCTGATTCCTAATCCGACCCCTATTTTGTTCTATTAGGTTTTCGTTTCTTTCTCTTTGGATTGGATGGCTCGATCTGATCAATATGTAAGGCAACGATGCGGCCATTGGAATCGGCCTCATAATCCAGCATATAGGATCCTTCCTGCATCACCTTCCAGAGCTCCTCCGGGCTGCGGTCACTGTAAGATACACCGTCAACATCCAGAGCGATGCCATGTTTTTTAGCATGCTGCCACTCATCCATAATCCACTTTTTCATCCTTTGCTCCTATCTATTTCTGAAAAGACAAAACGCCACACAAAGAAGGTACTTCCGCGATGTAAATTTTGTGCTGCGTATTCTGACAAAACTGACTGTCGTTTATTTGATAGCCATATAGAATTTTTCAGAAATGGTTTTATCTTCTGTCCGACACCTCCCCTCACCACATATCAGTTTCGCCCTGTTTCTATTATATAATAGGCGTAAATGCAGATTCAAGTGTCGTCTGAACGTGCCAGAATGCGGTTCAGACGGTAAAAGTTTACATTTCAATTTTTTCGCAAGAATTAGTTGACTTTAATGTCAAGATAACTTATACTTTTCATTACATATAGAATATAGAAAGGGAGTGTGCTTGTGAAGATTGAACGCATTAGTGAAAATCAGATTCGCTGTACTCTTAGCAAACATGATCTGATGGAGCGTCATCTGAAAATCAGCGAATTAGCCTATGGTTCCGAGAAGGCAAAAGACTTATTTCGTGACATGATGGAACAAGCCAACATCGATTTGGGATTTGAGGCCGATGATATTCCTCTGATGATAGAAGCGATTCCAACTTCCCGGGACTCCGTAGTCCTTGTGATTACCAAAGTTGAAAATCCGGAAGAATTCGATGAGAAATTTTCCCGCTTTGGTCTGCAGACCGAAGATGGTTTTTATGAGGATGAGGACGAGGAGCTGGCCGGTGACGAAGAAAACATTCTGGATTCGCCTGAGATCGCCAATTGCTTTGAACAATTGCATGAATTGATTGAAGAGGCAGAGAATACCAATCGTGATTCCGGAGAATTTATCCCGCTGAGTGAATCCCTGCAGGGAAAGAAACCGAAGCGGAAAGAGGGAAAGAAGAAAAAATCAGAAAATATTGGTGAAAAGATCCGGGTATTTTCCTTCCTCTCTCTGAATCCGATTATTGAAGTCGCACATATGGTTAGCCCTTCTTATACGGGCAAAAATTCAGTTTGGAAAGATGAGTCGGCAAGCCGTTACTATCTTCTTTTGAACCGTGGCACAACGAAGTCCGCTTTTTTGTCCACCTGTTCACTGGTGTCTGAGTTTGGCAGGGAAGAATCTGTCACATATGCCACACAGGACTATTATAATGAGCATTTTCAACTCATTATAAAGGATAAGGCTCTTTTGCAACTGGCAAAATTATGATTTACTATTTACTTTCGTTTGCCTTTTTACTTAAATATTCATTGACTTTTGAAACGAGGTCGTTGCAATCCAACTGGTGCTTTGCAGCGGCCTCTTCCAATGTCTCATTCTCCACCGGATTCGTGCTGACAAAAGGCATCCCCAGTGCCATCAGGATTGGTGCAATGGAAGGATCTTCTTTTAACAACCCGGACACTTTCATATCGCTCTTTACTTCTTTTATCATAATTTCCTCTTTTCTATGCCGATTACACACGAAAATGGACATCCAGATCCAGCTCAACCGGGCAGTGATCGGATCCCATAACTTCTGTGTGAATTTTGGCATCTTTCATTTTTTCTTTAAGACTTTCCGACACTAAAAAATAGTCAATCCGCCATCCGGCATTCTTTGCCCTCGCCTGAAAGCGGTAGGACCACCAACTGTAGACTCCCTCCACGTCCGGATAGAAGTGTCGAAAACTATCTATAAAACCGCTCTGCAGAAGTTCCGTCATTTTTCCTCTTTCTTCATCGGTAAATCCTGCATTTTTGTGATTCGTCTTAGGGTTCTTTAGATCAATTTCATTGTGTGCCACATTCATATCTCCCGTGACCACAACCCCCTTTTTACTTGCCAGTCCCACCAGATACCCGCGAAAGGCATCTTCCCATTCCATCCGATAGGACAGACGTCTCAGTTCGTTTTGAGAATTTGGCGTATAGACTGTCACAAAATAAAAATCC
This sequence comes from uncultured Eubacteriales bacterium, assembly GCA_900319095.1. Lineage (GTDB taxonomy): Bacteria > Bacillota > Clostridia > Lachnospirales > Lachnospiraceae > Eubacterium_F. The sequence goes on from ONNE01000064.1 coordinate 8,487, forward strand.
GGATACTCTAAGGTGATCACGCGGCCCTCCTGATCATGCTCTTCAATCCCCAGACCATAGCTGACTGTCAGCGGCTCTTCTCTGGTAAAAACTGCCGTTCCCGAATATCCCTTTTTCTTTGCATAATTCCAATATTGATGATAGCCGGGAAGCTCCAGGTCTATCTGACCCTCCTGCAGCTTTGTCTCCTGTACACACAAGATGTCTGCCTGTATCTCATCAAAAAAATCCATAAAATTTTTCCCGACACATGCACGCAATCCGTTCACATTCCACGAAATCATTTTCATATGAGTACCTCACCTTTTTTTCAAAAAGCCCCAGTACATCACGCACCGGGGCTCTGAATTGTATTCTCTGTCAAATTATAACTGAGGACCTGCTGAAACAAGTGCTTTACCAGCTTCATTTCCCTCATATTTAGCAAAGTTCTTGATGAATCGTCCTGCGAGATCTTTTGCTTTCTCTTCCCACTCAGAAGCATCTGCATATGTATCACGAGGATCCAGAATACCGGTATCAACACCCGGAAGCTCTGTCGGAACTTCAAAATCAAAGATCGGAATTTTCTTCGTCGGAGCATTCTTGATATCACCATTCAAAATCGCATCAATGATACCACGCGTATCCTTGATCGTAATTCTCTTTCCGGTTCCGTTCCATCCTGTATTCACAAGATAAGCCTTGGCACCGCTCTTCTCCATCTTCTTTACAAGCTCTTCTGCGTATTTGGTCGGATGAAGTTCCAAAAATGCCTGACCAAAACATGCGGAGAACGTAGGAGTCGGCTCTGTGATACCTCTCTCTGTACCGGCAAGCTTTGCGGTAAATCCGGACAGGAAGTAGTATTTCGTCTGCTCCGGTGTCAAAATCGAAACCGGTGGAAGTACTCCAAAGGCATCTGCGGACAGGAAAATCACATTCTGTGCGTCCGGACCTGCCGAAATCGGATTTACTTTCTGTACAATGTTCTCAATGTGGTCAATTGGATAAGATACTCGAGTATTCTCTGTCACAGACTTGTCAGCAAAATCAATGGTTCCCTTCTCATCCAGTGTGACATTCTCAAGAAGAGCATTTCTGCGAATGGCATTGTAAATATCCGGCTCAGACTCTTTGTCAAGGTTGATTACCTTGGCATAGCATCCACCCTCAAAGTTGAACACACCATTATCATCCCATCCGTGCTCATCATCACCGATCAGCAGACGCTTCGGATCGGTTGAAAGAGTCGTCTTACCGGTACCGGAAAGACCAAAGAAAATAGCTGTATTCTTACCTTCCATATCCGTGTTAGCGGAGCAGTGCATCGAAGCAATGCCCTTCAGTGGCAGATAGTAGTTCATCATGGAGAACATACCCTTCTTCATCTCACCGCCATACCATGTATTAATGATTACCTGCTCGCGGCTTGTGATGTTAAATACAACTGCTGTCTCTGAATTCAGTCCGAGCTCTTTGTAATTCTCAACCTTTGCCTTGGAAGCATTGTAAACAACAAAATCCGGCTCAAAATCTTTCAGTTCATCCTCGGTCGGCTGAATGAACATATTCTTCACAAAGTGTGCCTGCCATGCAACCTCTACGATAAAACGAACCGCCATTCTGGTATCCTTATTGGCACCGCAGAACGCATCTACGACATAGAGCTTCTTATTTGACAGTTCCTTCAGCGCGATGTCTTTGACTGCCTTCCATGTCTCCTCCGTTGCCGGATGGTTATCATTCTTATATTCATCGGTTGTCCACCATACGGTGTCTTTTGAATTCTCATCCACAACGATGAATTTATCCTTAGGGGAACGTCCGGTGTATACGCCCGTCATAACATTCACTGCTCCGAGCTCACTCTCCTGTCCCTTCTCATATCCCTCTAAATCCGCCTTTGTCTCTTCATCATATAACAGTTCAAAGGAAGGATTATAAACGATCTCTGTTGTTCCGGTAATACCATACTGACTCAAATTAATCTCTGCCATCTTACAAAAACCTCTTTTCTTTCTAATTTTTAGTGATCCTACGTGATTTTCAACAAAAATCACTACGCTTCCCATTATACATGATTCAAAATACAAAATCAACCAAAAACGTTACTTTAGATATAGAATATAGCCCAAAAATGTTATTGATAAAAATTATTATTTTCTCTTGAAATTTGCTTGTTTTTGTATTATTATATTGAGTAAGTTAACAATAATTTTTATCAAATAAGGAGGATACAACTATGGCTTATAAAATTTCTGATTCTTGTATTAGTTGTGGATCTTGTGCATCTGAGTGTCCGGTAGGTGCTATTTCTGAGGGAGATGCTCATTACGAGATTGATGCTTCTGCATGCCTGGATTGTGGTTCTTGTGCTGCTGCATGCCCAACCGGAGCCATTGATGCAGAATAATTTCTATGTGTGTGTATAAAAAATAACAGCCCGATCGATTCGATCCGGCTGTTATTTTTATGTACTTATCTTACAATCTGGCAGCTAATTCTTTGCTGAGTTCTTCATAACCAGGTTTGCCAAGAAGAGCGAACATATTCTTCTTATAGCTCTCAACACCCGGCTGATTGAATGGATTCACTCCGAGAATGTATCCGCTGATGCCACAGGCATATTCAAAGAAATAGAACAACTCACCCAGATAAAACTCATTCTGCTCCGGAACACGGATAATCAGGTTTGGAACATTGCCATCCGTATGTGCCAGCTGTGTTCCCTTCATGGCATTTTTATTGATAAAATCCATCGTCTTGCCGGCAAGATAATTCAGTCCATCCAGATCCTTCTCTTCTTCCTTTACAGTAATGTCCAGTGCCGGTTGCTCAAGCTCCATAACCGTCTCATACATAATGCGGGAGCCGTCCTGAATAAACTGTCCCATGGAGTGAAGATCGGTTGTGAGATCCACCGATGCCGGGAAAATGCCCTTCTGATCTTTTCCCTCGCTCTCTCCGTAGAGCTGTTTCCACCACTCTGCTACATAGTGGAAAATCGGCTCATAGTTTGCCAGAACCTCAACATCCTTGCCCTTCTGATGAAGAATGTTTCTCACGGTAGCATAGAGAATCGAATCATTTTTCTCAATCGGAGTCTCCAGACACAGCTTACGCATACTCTGGGCACCCTCCATCAGCTTTGTGATATCCGCACCGCTGACTGCAATTGGCAAAAGACCTACGGCAGTCAAAACCGAAAAACGTCCTCCGACATCATCCGGAACCACAAAGGTCTCATAACCCTCTTCGGTCGCCAATCCTTTGAGCGCTCCCCTCGCCTTGTCCGTTGTCGCATAAATTCTCTTTGACGCCTCTTCTTTTCCATATTTCTTTTCAAGCATCTCTTTAAAAATTCGGAATGCAATTGCCGGCTCTGTCGTAGTTCCTGACTTACTGATGACATTTACCGAAAAATCGCGGTCGCCAATCGTCTCGATCAGCTGTGAGAGATAGGTTCCGCTGATACTGTTCCCCGCATAGTAAATCTCAGGCGTCTTGCGAATGGATTTGTCCACACTGTTGTAAAAGCAATGGCGCAAAAATTCAATCGCTGCACGTGCACCGAGATAGGACCCACCAATACCAATCACAACCAAAACATCTGAATCCGACTGAATTTTCTGTGCTGCCTTTTGAATTCTGTCAAATTCTTCTTTGTCATAATCTACCGGCAGATCAATCCATCCAAGAAAATCATTCCCCGCACCACTTTTTTTCTCAAGCGTATCTCTCGCAGCATTCACTGCTGCCTTCATTGACTCAATCTCATCATCGCGGATAAACCCGGATGCCAAAGAGTAGTCAAACGTTACATGTTTTCCCATTTCATCCTCCATTCCGGAGCACCGGTGTCAGTTTCGCACCACCGTTCTCCTTGTAAAATCTTATACATAAATTATACTTTTCCTAAATGGCTCTGTCAACCTTTAACCCATATATTCTCGGATAACATCGCGGATAATATCTTCTTCTTCCTTGGTAAATTCAATGGAAACCGGAGAACGATGACTGGTTTCTCTGGGAGAAAAATTCACAACTTTGTTTTCCCGCGCCGGATCATCATGAAAATACTCCTGTCTGTAATCACTGAGCATCTCTTCATGGAAGGTTTCATTCTCCAGTCTCGGCTTGTAAAGATTCTCCAGAAAATCAATGATGTCGATCCGCAAAAGCTCCCGGCGGTCAGCGATGTGATAGCAACAGTCAAAGAATAAGATCACACCATTGCCCACAACTCCGCACAAAAGATTCATATAGGTCACTCTGACACTGAATCCCCAGAGCATCGAGCAGATGGTTCCACTCAGACTGAGCATCATGGAACTGAGCATCAGCGTCTTACAAAATGCTTCCCATGAAGCGATCTTAATTCCCATTACCGTGTAGTGACGTATGTATTTTTCTACAAAGACCGGTACATCCGGCACACCAATTTTTAATTTGTAGCATGCCTCAAATTTGGTTCTCAAATTTTTCATCAGCCGATGTTCTGAGCATCCCATATCCGTTGCTGCTCTGAGTAATCTTGTATAAGTGTGGCTTACCATTCCGTTCACCAGTACGGCAATCACACACAGGGTCGCTGTTACCATGACAAAACCATATTCAAGTAAAAAATCAATCATTTTATCATCTCCTTTTCTTTTGTAGTTACAAGTATAACAACGAAGGGACAAACCGTATAGATGGTTTGTCCCTCTTTTCCAAAAATCGTTCTTCCTTTTTCGACAGCTCCCATGCTCTTTCGACTTATTCCGACACCAAAGCTGCCTGGTCGATCAGATCCGACACTTTGATCACGGCATTTTGCTGATTGCTGGCCTTCATGGCATCCTGATACTGATACTTATTTTCATCGACATAGCGAACGGCCTCAAGCAGGCGCTCACTGGTCAGTTCCTCTTCCTGAATCACGTAACTGAATCCCTGATTTTCAAATGACCTGGCATTCAGAATCTGGTCTCCACGACTCGCCTCCAGCGACAGTGGAATCAAAATATTCGGTTTATGAAGTGCCAGAAGTTCACAGATCGCATTTGCCCCGGCACGGGAAATGACAAAATCCGCTGCATCCAAAAGATCACACAATTCTTTCTGAATGTACTCATACTGCACATATCCCGGTGTACCAGCCAAAGACTCGTCAATCTTTCCTTTTCCGCACAGATGAATCACCTGATAATTTTCGAGAAGTTTCGGAAGAATTTCCCGAACCGCCTCATTCACTCTCACAGAGCCGAGGCTTCCACCAATTACAAGAATTACCGGCTTTTGTGCACTAAAATTACAAAAATCAAGACCTTTTAAGCGATTTCCTGAAAACAGCTCCCCACGGATCGGTGTCCCCGTAAGATGTGCCTTGTCCTGTGGCAAATGTTCCAGCGTCTCCGGAAAATTTGCACAAATGATGGATGCCGATGACAGACACAGGCGGTTGGCCAGTCCCGGTGAAATATCCGACTCATGTAACACGCAGGGAACATGCCTGTGTTTTGCCGCTTTGACAACCGGAACCGTCACAAATCCACCCTTTGAAAACACAACTGCCGGTCTCACCTGTTTGATGATTTTATCTGCCTCAGAAAAACCTTTCATGATCCGAAATGGATCCGTGAAATTTTTGACATCAAAGTATCGTCTCAATTTTCCCGACGAAATACCGTAATATGGAATATCAAAATTTTTAATTAAATCCTTTTCAATCCCCTCTTTTGAGCCAATATAATGAATCTCATATCCACGCTTTTGTAATTCGGGAATCAATGCAATATTGGGCGTGACATGTCCCGCAGTGCCACCGCCTGTCAAAATGATACGTTTCAATTCTTGTTCCTCCCTACATATTGGCCTTAATCTCCTCTGCAATCACCGTCAGATCCTCTGGCATCTCGCCCTGTTTCCATCCAATATCCACCGTGTCATTTTTAAAGCGCGGAATGACATGAACATGAAGATGAAATACCGTCTGTCCTGCTGCCTCACCGTTGTTTTGCAATATATTCACACCATCGCAGTCATAAGTCTTTTTCAGTGCTGTGGCAATTTTCTTGGCAACCACCATTATTTTGGAGACATCCTCATCCGTGATCTCAAAAATATTTGCTGCATGATTCTTCGGAAGGATAATCACATGTCCCCTCGCTGCCGGATTAACATCCAGAATTGCCCGGAACGAGTCATCCTCGTACACTGCCGTGGAAGGAATATCCCCCGATAAAATCTTACAAAAAATACAATTGTCATCTCTCATGTTATTTCCTCTCTTTCTGCCTGTGGCATATTCTTTTTTGTGATCTTTCTAAAACCGAAAGAGCGTATCCACTTCTCTCAGCAGATTAAAATCGCCTTGTGCCGACAAATCTCCCGACATAAAGGCTCCCTGAAACGTCTTGGAACCATTTAAAATTTCCTCCAGAATATCGGATCGAACTTTCATCTTGACATCGGCATGATTCGATGTCCCCTGATAACAGTTCAACTGCTCTCCCTGAATATCCAGGACCAGATTCTCTTCGCGGTCTGTAATCTCCACATACAGGGATGCCTGCATGTTCTTATCCGGAGAAAAATGCCGGGTAAAACGATTGATATAATCGTCACCGGAACCACCCTCACCGAGCATTCCTTTAAACAGGCTCGCAAGCTCTTCAATGTCTTCTTTTTGTTTTTTTACATAATTGTCATTCGATACATAGGCAGACAGCTGCTCACTCTCCTGAGGCGTGAGCGATAGCGTGCTCCCCCGGAGAACGGACTTTTTGATCTGCATATTGCTGTTCGGAAACGCAACGGACTTGCGGGAAATCGTGCGGTAAAAATTCTCTGTCTTTTTTTCAATCATGAGATTGTAATCGGCATTTGTCTCAAACTCCACATGGTCATCGACATAGGCACACAGCCCCTCACTCGGAGCACCGCCTAACATCTCCCACGCGCGAATCAGGGAATACTCGGCCTCTCTCTCTCCGTAGGTGGTCGCCATAACCACCGGAAACATATAAATATGAGAAATCAGCTCTTTGTCACCGTACAGCCAGCACGAGTCCAGAAATTGCTGCATATAACCGCCAAAGCCAAACCACTCGACCGATACCGCCAAAATGACACCATCCACTTCTTTCAATGTCTTTGGCAGAACCGCAATGCTGTTTTTTTCCTCATAAAGATTGTGGCGCTCTACCGTGACGCGAAGTTCTTCCAATACCTTCGTCATCTTCTCGATCACAAATAAAGTCGGATCATCGATCAGACCTCTTCCACCATAATAAATATTAACTCTCATACGTAACCTCCATCCGTCTTCCCTTTATGAAAATCAAACACAAAATAATCCCCGCAACAAAACCACCGACATGGGCAGCATTGTCAATCGTCGGATCCAATGCTCCGCTGTAAAGACTGACTGCAAGATAGATAAGATATCGTGGAATCTGCCTCGCACCCGTATGCCTCCTTCCTGCGATCAGTAACACCAGCAGCGCACCCATCAATCCGTACACCGCACCGGATGCCCCACAGGAGACTGCATTTTCTCCGGTAATATATACATTATAGGCAATCGAGGCAATTCCTGCAAGAATTCCGGAAAAAAGATAAATTCCCAAATATGCCACGCGCCCGATAATCTGTTCAAGAGAAAATCCCAATATTAACAGCGAAACCATATTGTTAAACAAATGTTCAAATCCAAAGTGCAGGAAAAAATGAGTTACCAAACGATAATACTGGTGTTCCTCTAAGATCAACGGCTCATAGCTGGCACCCATCTGCAGCATAAAATCGGTATCATAGCTGGAGCCCCGGCTCTCGATATACAGAAACACCAACACATTAATTCCAATCAGTATCATAGTGATCAGAGGTATCTTTGTCTCGATTTGATTTGCGTTCTCCATATTCATCCCCTCTTACCCGGCTAAGTACGTTTTATCATAAAATCCGTAATAGACGGTCATAGCTGTTTGTGTTATGATTGTAACATAAACAAATATTTCGGTCAATGGACTTAAAAAGGAATGAAAACAGCTATGAATGTAACCGCCAGGACAAACGAAAAAAGTGAACAGTTCAATCCCTCTTATCCGGATTCTGCACGTGCCCTTCATGGAATCTCACTGGAAAAAGAGAATTTTCAAAAAGGTCCTGCCGATACAATCTTAGTGGATCTTGGCACCACAACGATCGCACTGATTCTGATGGAACAGACAAGCGGTGCGCTAAGGCAGTCCTATGTGTTTTCCAATCCCCATCGAAAATATGGGGCAGATGTTATATCCCGTATTCAGGCCTCTATGATTCATGACCGGAAAGATCTAAAGAGGGAACTCATTGATGGAATCACACAAGCCTGCCTGCGTCTGTGCGAAAAAAACAAATCCGATCCCTCCCGGATTACCCGGTGTCTCATCGCTGGCAACACCGCTATGATCCATCTTTTAATGGGATATGACTGTCGTCCCCTGTCATCCAGTCCGTTTCAGATTCAGGAAGCTTCTCCACAGCCGTTTTACTACAAGAATTGTCTGGTACAAATTGTCCCGTGGATCTCCGCCTTCCTTGGCGGTGATATCACAGCCGGTCTGTATGCCTGTTCTCTGGAACGTAGTCCGCAAACAAATCTCTTTATCGATCTCGGTACCAATGGTGAGATGGTTTTGTCTCACGGTGGAAAATTCTATGCTGCTGCCACCGCTGCCGGTCCGACTTTTGAGGGACAGGGTCTCTCACATGGATGTCCTGCCATTGATGGGGCGATTTCGCACATCAAATACCATCGCCTGCAACCATCTCTGACTACTATCCGCAACAAGATTCCAGTCGGAATCTGTGGATCCGGTGCCATCTCGGCCACCGCCCGTCTTCTGGAACAGGGATATATGAATCCACAGGGAATCCTATCCTCTTCGTTTCCGGATCAGGGGATTTTCCTGGCAAACCGGGTAGATGGCACTCCCATTTATTTTACAGCACAAGACTTGCGCAATGTACAAATGTCCGTCGCTGCCATTTCGGCCGGCATTCAGACTCTCTTACACACGGCACGCATCCCGGCAAAAAAAGTTGACACGGTATATCTGGGCGGAGGATTCGGCTTTTTTCTTGATCTGGAAGACTGTCAGACCCTCAGGATGTTTACCGATATTTCATCCGATCGCATTCAAGTTTGTGGAAACACTTGTCTGCGTGGATTGTATAACATCTCTCAAAGTGAATCCTTTGAGCTCTCCCCACCTGTAATCCGAACGATCAATCTCGCTGAGAGCGAATACTTTAAAGCATGCTTTTTGTCACATATGTCATATGATAAACCGGATTCTTCCTCTAACACGTAATTTCTGTCACATAGGATCTCTCACCGATGTGGAGAATATCGCCATCTTCCAAAGAGACGATCTCCCAGGGAACAACTCTTGTATGATTGTGACAGATCATCTCTTCACACTCTTGGTTCAGAATATAAATCTGACCATCATCCTGCGTGATTCGGATTTTTCCCATTTCATAAGGAAAATAGGGGATCTTGATCAACGGAGTTCCTCCCTTTTGGGGAATCAGACACATTTTATGTATGGAATCTGATTGAGCGCTCACAACGATATCCGTCACATTTTTGTTTTCCGGCAGTGTCTTTCGTATTCCATATGCACTCACCCCCACGACAAAACATGTCACTCCGATCAACTTGGAAAAATCCGGATTTTTTGATACCGGCTTTGTAAATACTCCTATGTGCCATAAAATCCCTTCTATAGCAAGCGCTAAAAGACCAATTAAGATCGGCAGCCAATATTCTTTTAAAAATACATTTTTTTGAATTGGGACTGCCACGGTCCTGTTTTGTCTGTCCTCCTTCTCTTTTGTGCCGGGGACTTGTGACTCACTGTCTTTTTCCTGTTCATAGGAAAAACTCTTTGCCATATACTGCTCCATTCGTTCCAGTGTACAACCCTCTTCTTTTGTCAGTCTATGCATTCCATACACAAAAAATACAAGCTCTGTATTATTTTGATTGATTTTATCCATCATGTACTCCAGCAAATACCCCATCTGTTTTACCGGATTTTTTCTGTCTTCCGCCTGATAGATTCCTGACAGCTCACCCGTAACCGGATCCACAAACAGTGTTTCTTCACGAATCACGAAATTGCGTCCATCCAGCAGATATTCCTCCAGCGTTTTCATCCGATCGATTAAGTCCATGAAAATTTTTTTGCATTCCTTTTGACCAAATGTCTCTTTTTTCAAATACTGTTCCAGGGAAATTTTTCCGGACAAATCATACAGATATTCCCTCGAGCCATTGATACACCGGACTTCCACCGGTAAAAATCCGGGAATCTCCTGATAAGAAAAAATTTTATCACTGTACGAATCGGATTTTGTCTCCGATACCCGAAGATAATTTACCGTTCCATCCTGTATTCTTTCTATTCGCAAACTCTCACCTCACTCTCTGATCAACTGCGAATCCCACATCACCTTAGCCGGGTTAATATTCTCCCGTTTTGTCTGATACTGGCAGGATTCATTTCCCCCTGTCAGTATTTTTCTCAAAAATCTTAGGGAAATGGGCAACTGATAAGATATTTTTACCCGTGTTTCCCACGTTGTTTTTTTCATATGAATATCCTTTATGCGCATGATATAAAGGTTGCTTTGTATTGACTCTTTTTCCTCGCTGATCCAGTTTTTCGCTGCTGATTTTTCCTCTGATGAAATCCACTTCATTGCCCACTCATTCGCCATGCTCTCTAACACAACACAGTCATGAACATACATACCGGTATAAAAACAAGACAACATGACCCAAACGGAAATGGTCATGACAAACACAGCCTCCACCGTATAAGATCCCGATAACTTCATAAAAACATCACCATCCCAAATGCCAGAGCAGTAAAAGGGACAAACGGAATGGAGTACCTCTTTCCCACGTGGCGCACAGTGATAAGAAACAAACTGACAAGAGAAGATAACATAAGACTGATAAACAAAAGCTCTAAATTCTCAAAAAAACCAAGATATGCTCCCGTAAGACAATACACAAGCGCATCACCCCCACCGATGGCACCACGACTCACCCTTCCGATGACTCCCAGCGCGATGCCAATGGCCATTCCCAGGACCCAATGAACCCAGGATATATGCAAAATCAGGTTTCCCGCACAAACAAAGATAATTCCCAGAATTCCAGGCAAAAGAGGAATTTTCTTTGCCCGGATATCGCACACAGCCATGACAACTAAATAAACACCTGTTACCGCCAACATACTCTGTCTCATTTTAACTCTCCTCCCGTCTATTTTGCACACTTACTGCACGGTGTCCTCTCGCCCACTTCTGACAAAGATATTTTCTCAATACTTCTCTTGATCTTACTACAGGAGGCACTCGCATGATACCGGTCTCCATAATTGGTAATAAAGACCGGGGTATTCTCGTCTAAGCTCTGACCACGAAGACAGTGCTCGCATGGTTTATAGATACCTCCATTTTCATTTCGAAGCGAATGAATATCCCGAAACAAAAATTGAGAAATGCTTAATTTTAAATAATGGCATGTTGAACTTTTATGGTATACTCTCCCCGTCGGTGTGATATAAACCATGGGATTTCCGGTTTTTCCCTCCATCTCCCGGCTCTCTACCCCCGTGAAGGCTCTTGTGTGAACCCGCTGTCGAAATTGACAGGACGAAAATGGCAGAAAGTGAAACGGTGTTTTTATCCGGTAACAAATAATCAGATCAATTTCATCGTTTTCCCTTAAAATCTTTGATTCCAACATATGAAACGATGTCAGGCGTGTATCCAGATAACGGCTCATCCTGGTCTGGCACGCAGCCGTATTTACAAGCATTTGATTTTTACCTGCTGCATATTCTACGGATACCTCGCTCGCCACTCTCGTCAGCGCCCACTGAACCCGGTCCTGACACTCCATCATTTTCCCCAGATATAGAATGGATAACATCGCAAAGATAAAAACCGGCAGCACCAGGGATGCCTCCACCGTGAGTGATGCCCGACCCGTTCTCAAGGCGGAAAAGGGTATCCTATAGGTTTGATATAACATTTTTACCAGTGTCACAAAAGTTTTCTTTTTTGGTTTTTTCATAGATCGGCTCCTCCTTCTTTCTATTGTATTTATAGAATACCCTTTCCCGCCTTGAAATCAGGCATAGTGTCTGAGTATCTCCGTATGATAGGGATACTCACGAATCTTTCTTTGTAACATTTGTTGTATGGATGGAAAGTGAAAAAATTTAGATGGAAAAACATAATCTGCTGACACGCAAATGGAGTAAACGCACATTCCAAGATCAAAACTTTCATACCCATTTTTTTTCATATCCCACTGAATGAGATCCATGATTCGATATCTCTTAGTTTCCTTTTTGGTGAGTGCGAGAAACACCATTACATATTCCCGATAACCAAAAGATGTCTTTGTCTCCTTTGGATATCTCCCGGCTCTTTTTGTGATCGCCGCGGATGTAATCTGAAATATTTCTGTATATTTTGTCAGAATCTCACCGGGTTTTTTAGTCAACGGAACATGCCTGTGATTGAGAAGTCCTGCCACATCGACAAGTCCCTCGACCACGGACCACGTGATCAGAATCATCGTCTGTGTCAACCGAATGAGGGCATCCATTCCCGTAAATCCAACCAGTGCGGCTGCGGTCATATATGCCTCCGTTTTTTTTGCCTCATCCTGATAAATGGCCGCAAAATTTACTGCGGACCGGATCAACAAAATCCGGTTGAGCACTGCCTCTAAATTCTCGCGGTCTGTTTTTTTCCCCGCAAGAACATACTCCCATTGATAGGTAAGAGACGGCTTCCACTCACGGATCACCTCCCCGTAGCCGGGGAGCTGGTCCATAATATAAGAATTCAGGCAAAAATCTCCCATCGCACACCCTGATACATCTTTTATCGCACCGGATAATTCAACCGTTTCTTCTTTTACCAGAGATTTTGATTTCTCTGTGTACCCACCTTTCTCCTGATCCTGCGCATTGTTTTGTTGGGCAAAGGAATCCTCATTTTTTACCTCCCCTTTTGCCAGCTTGGATACATCTTCACAGACAAGATTCAAAATTCCATCTTTCCATGATGCTTTTAAAGATTCCTGCGGATCTTGTGCGGATTCCTGTTCTCCCACACCGGTATAATCAAAGACCGGCTGTGAAGTGGTGTAATCCTTCCATAGTCCCGATAAAGTCTCTTTCTTTTCTTTTGTCAGTTTTTGTCCGAGTATTTCCGCTGTCTTTTTTAGAATTCTCTCATTTGTCTTTAAGGCAGATGACATATTCTCAAGCGATGTGATCTTTGATGACCGGTTCGAAAACTCAGCCTCGTCATATCCTATTTTTTGATAATCCGATCTCAACTGATCCACCTTTTTGATCGCTGTTTCTGTGAGTTTTAAAACATTTTGAATTCTTTTTTTAAAGGTATTTTTGTTGATATGTTTGAACTCACGCGGAGTGTCATCCAGCTTCTTTTTCATTTTCTTCCAGACATTTGCGTTGGTGATTCCAAAATTCTGGCTTTTCTTCTCTCCCGTGACAAACATTTTTACAAACTCGTTGGCGCAAGTAATTTTTCCCCCTGATATATGAATTCCATCAATCAGTCCAATCAGCTCAACCCATCGGCTGTCAAGTTTTGCCTCTTTTCTTTGTTCTTCTACACTTGCCTCAATCTGTTCTGCGGTTGTATTGGTCGAAACAGCCTCTTCGGATTGATCCGTAAATTTCTTAAGCTGCTTTTGGGTAAGACGTCTCAGCATAAAACTCTCGATTTCTTTTTGAAGGGGTTCAGCCTTATGATCTCCCACAAAAACTTTGTCTTTTATCTCAACACCTCTTAACTCCCCCTGAAAAAAATCCATAGAACGACCACTTGCCGCCTCCAACGTATCACCCGAATACTTTGCGATAACGGTTTCGAAAGGAATTCCTTTGCTCTCGATAAAAAACAGCCCATAATTGTCATAGAGCGGTCGATGATACTCGGTCATCAGCGTATCCGCCGCCATCCTCGTTGTACGGGCGGCATGATCGGCACATGCTGTAAATCTGGCAGTCTCTAACAGCGTTCCCAACAGTGCCACAATGAGAATCCCCGTAAGGGATAAAAACACGGTTATACTGCCTTTTTGCCTACCCAATAATTGACGTCGAATCCTTATTAAACTGTGTAAATGCCTTATTCACAATGCTGGTAATCTTTGTTTTAAATACCAGAACCAAAGCCACCAGAATAACAAGAATCAATATAATCTCAACAACACCTACTGCCTCTTCTTCTTGAAAAAATAATTTTAAATTTCCCATCATAACCTCTTTTCTGTGTCTCTCTGACACGATTTTTTTACATTGTCATAAAAGCCGGAATCATAATAATTCCCATCACAATCGCCAACATCATCACCATGGGGAGCAATAATTTTGTTCCCGCTATCTCTCCCAGTCTCAGCGCTCTCTCCTTTTGTTTCTCTAATGCCTCATATGACTCCTCATTTAGGATATCAATCATTCCCTCTGCCCCCTTTTTTAAATTCTGTGAGAGAATCGAAGAAAATTTTAAATACGGTGAGAGACAACATCGTTTACCAAAATTCTCAATTGCAGAAATCTCTGACTGTCCATCTCGCATTTCCTGTGCCAGAATACACATTTCCTCATAGGCATATCGCATCTCTTCTCCCTCTCTTTTTTCTCTCTCATATTCGCCGACAATCCGGTCGATCGCTCCCCGGAAAGTCAGACCGGCCCCAAGCAGAAGCATCACTTTGTTGAGAATCTCAGGATGATCGGACATCATCTGGTCATCTCTTTTTTTCAGCGCTTTTTTCTGCTGTTCTCTCCAGATCAGTGGCATTGCAGCGACTAAAAACAAGCTCAGTACTGCCGGAAGAAAATCTTTCTTTTTTTCTGCGCTCTGATAGGAAAGCTTTGTCTCCCCCACTTTTCCCGGGAGCTCCACCGTATCTTCGGTGCGATTTTTATTTAGTGCCTCTTTTACCGCCTGTTTGACCTGAAATATCTCCTTTTGTCTGCGGGACATTGCGGATGGGTCGAGATGAACGGGATAGTGATAGGATTGCTTCCAGTTTCTCCATGTCACACGTGCCACCAAATCCACATCGATGCCCTCTTGGGGAATCTTATCCATTCTGAGACTTCCATCTTCACGCAAATATGTTTCCTCATAGCTCCATGTGATGGTTGCCTGTGTATCCGGTATCTCCTGAACAAAATTAAGTGAGTTTACAATGCACTTTGGCGATTCATTTTTCCCGAGATAGTGACTGCCAATGTAGTCATCCACCTTTTTTTGCAGCTCTTCTTTTTCTTCTCTGGTAAATTGTCGTTGCTTTACTTTCATTGACATTTTCTTCTGCCATGTCTGTGTTCCGTCATCTCCACTCACCAAAAGTTCGACTGCCGTGTCCTCTGATTGGCGGACGAGATATTGATTTTCTTTTAAAACCGGATTATTTTCTGTGCGGCTGGCACAGTAGATCAAAAGGATGATGGTCAGTGCCAGAAGAACTGCGATCTGCTGAATTCTTTTTTTCCACGTATTAAATAGGATTTTTTCCCCTTCCTCTCTCGGATGGAGCCTTTTGATTGCCGATGATGTCTCCTGATCCTTTTGAATCCGGCATAAAATCCAATGTTTGAGCGTTTGTCTCATGTCAAAATCCCCCTCCCTGACCCTCTATATTTGGATATTCATGATGCTTTGGCTCCACACAACCGATGCCCCATAAAAAATCAGACAAATCGTCATGAATCCCCGGCCTGCAATTCCATGGTAGAGCGGATCGAGAAACCCGGGCGAACACAATCTCAGATACAATATGATTGAAAACGGAACCAGCATCATGCAGTTCGCCTCCATTTTTTTACCTGCAATCTTTGTCTGTATCTCGCGCTTTACTTCTACCTTTTCGCTGATATTTTCTGCTGTTCTCTTCATTACCTGAACCAGGTTCCCTCCACTCTTTCTGGCGGTTGCATAGATCTGTCCAAATGTTACGATGTCCTTGACTCCGCTCCTTCTACCCAGATCGAGCAGCAACTCATCCAGCGATTCTTTGAGTGAGAGTTTATGTAGCATTCGTTCAAGTTCCCTCAACATCGGAGTGTCCTTCCCATACATTAATTTTAAATCGCGATAGGCCTCCCTGACTGCATTTTCCATCGAGTATCCGGCCACCAGCGCTGCCACAAAACTGTCCATGGCATCTTTGAATTCCAACATGAGATTCCACTGACTTTTTTTGGCCAGTTCTCTTTTCTGGTAGCAGATAAAGAGAGTTCCCGCCAAAAAGGATCCCGGAACACACACGGCCCACAGATCTCCATAGAACAAAAACAGAATAAAAAATCCGGCAGACGCTCCCAATAGTCCATAGCGGACAAATTCCATCCTTGTCATGTGATAGCTCTGATAATCATTCAAAGAACCACCCCCGCTCTCTGACATTTTTCGATTGCTCTTAGTTTTGTACCGGTCGCCCGAAGCGTACCCACTACCTTTCCATCGCTTTCACTCTCCTCTTCAAATACATATAGGGGATACAACTGGATTTTACCATTTTTGACTTCCCCGACTTCTGATACCTGCAATACTTTTCGTGACTTATCGCGAAGTCTTCCCAGATGAACTACCAGATCTAATCCCGATGAAATCTGCTGGCGAATTGCCTCAAGCGGAATGTCCATCCCCATCAGAACCAGAGTTTCCAGTCGATTTAACATATCTTCCGGGCTGTTGGCATGTCCGGTCGATAAACTCCCGTCATGTCCTGTGTTCATGGCGCTGAGTAGATCGATGGCGGCAGAATCCCGGATCTCCCCGACAATAATCCGGTCCGGTCTCATTCTGAGAGCACTTTTGACAAGATCGCGAATGGTGACCTCATTTTTTCCCTCAACATTGGCATTGCGCGCCTCTAATCTCACAAGATTCTCAACATTTTGAATCTGTAGCTCCGCAGAGTCCTCAATGGTAATTACCCGTTCCCTTCTGGGGATAAAGTTTGAGAGTACATTTAAAAATGTCGTCTTGCCCGCTCCGGTGCCACCCGATATGAAAATGTTATACTTAGCCACCACCAGCTTTTTTAAAAAATCCTCAACTTCCTCTGTTACCGCCCCCATCTGAATCAGATGTTTCATCGTCATCGCCTCTTTGGGAAATTTGCGGATTGTAATAATCGGTCCCTCAATGGCAATGGGCGGAACAACAATATTCACACGGGAGCCATCCGGCAGCCTGGCATCCAGAATGGGATGCGATTCATTGACAATCCGGTTTCCCTCAGAGGCAATCTGCTGCGCAATATCTTCCAGCCGGGAAGAGTGTTCAAACGTCAATCCCGTCTCACTCATCCACCCCTTTTTTTCTATGAAAATATGATCCGGTCCATTCACCATAATTTCCGTGACCTCGTCATCATCCAAAAGATCCTGCAACACATCCATCTTTCGGATGGAATTAAAAATTGTGTGTCTAAGTCTCTTCTTTTCCTCCAGTCGAATGTACTCCCCCTGACCTGCCCGCTCGATTTTCTCTTCAATGTGGGTCAAAAGCTCTTCATCACAAATATCGCGGCCTGCCGGAATCTCTTTTAACACCTCCTCTCTTATACTGCTCTTGAATTCACTCGTCTCCTTCCCATATACAGACATTTTCCTGTCCCCCTCTCATCCACTGTTTGATCCTTTCCATCTTCTGTTTATTGTTTGAAATTTCACGCAACTCCTCCTTTTCGAACTCACTCTCCCAATCACGCAGTTCATCGTCTGTCTCAATGGTCACCGTCTTCGCCCACAGGTCTTCTCTCTTCTCAATCGCGCAGTATTTTTTATACACCTCCCCTCTGACTTGTCCCATCACACCCTTTTGCTGTAATAGAAATACACAATCGGATTCGGATAAAAAATCCATGGTATTCTCGCACACCATTCCAATCTCTACGACAATGCTGTCATACTGACAATCCTCTTTCAGTCTCCGGAGAAATTTTGACCAGTCCTCTTTGCTGCAATCCAAATAATCCTTAAAATGCTGAACCGGTGGCAGCATCCATGCATTTCCGAATTCCATTCTCAACTGGTTCTCTCTCTGCCTAAAATCCGGGCGGTCTAACTCAAAAAACAATTCTCCCATCCCCGGTCGGCTCATATCCGGATCCGGCCGCAGGGTTCCCTCATAGAACACCGGAAACGCTCCCATAAAAAGATACAGACACTGTCCACTCTGCCCCAAATACTGCGTCATCGTCGCTGCCAGTACGGTCGCACCATCTCCATCCGCTGCAAGAACGCTGTATACTCCATGCTCCGGCTCTTCTTCTTTTTCACCGGGAATCTGTGTTTGTTCCTGCTGCAGATCTAACTGCCACAACAATTCCTGATAGATTGCCTCAGCTTTCTGGTATTGAAAAATCATTCCATTTTTTCGATCCTGCTGATTTGCCAGTTGCAATACTCTTCTTTTCTCTTTTTCGCATATTCCTGTCTGATCGGTTAAGATTACCAACGTTTCTTTTTCTGTTCCAACACGGTACTCCATGTTTCTTCTCTCTGTCACAAGCTCCGGATGAATTCTTGGGTTTTTTTTGCTGATCAAAAATCGAAGCAGTCTCTTTCCGTAATCCGGATTTTTTACATAGAGAAGCAGTATAATATCTTCCAATCACTCACCTCAATGCCAGGGCACACATAAAAGGGTCGCCAGCGATATTGCCACGGCAAACGGAATTACCCCGCCATCACCTTCGCGTGCCAAATCATAATAAATTCTGAATCTTTTTTCCTGCAAACAACAGGATACATAGTTGAATAAGTGCCGAAACCGGCAGATGAAATTTTTCCGTAAAATCATTTTGACGATCGCCATGGCTGCACCTAAGAACAAGGACAAGACCATGATTGCAAAAAGCAGACGTAATCCGACAAAACTTCCGATCACGGAAAACATTTTGACATCCGATGCTCCTAACATCCGGCATCGGTATAGTCCATAGCATATAAAAAAAGGAACTACTAATCCCAAAACCCAAAGCCCTATGCCAAAAAAACCCTGAATTTGTAACCGCCAGAACAGGCTGTTGATAACAGACAGCACCAAAAATAAATTCGGTACCTTGTAGTGTGACAGATCAGATAAGGATGCTGCAAGGAGAAAGAAGAAGAAAATCTCCTTGTAAAAGATAAGCATACCTCCTATTCGTGATGTGAGAACAAGATTATCACACAAGGAATCACTTGTCAAGAATATTTTATAAAATTGAATAAAAATTTTTCTATGTGACAATACTAATATTAAAAAAAGCACCTGAGTGCTAAAAAGAAAAAAAGGAAGTGAACTGTCATGAGATCAAAAAGAAAAACTCCTATGCAAATGGCAAGAGAGCAACTAAAAAATGAGATAGAGGCAGTCCAACAATCGCTGGAAACTGCCAATTCTCACTTTGAAAACGCATCGGATCCGGATCTTATCGACAGCTATATCTATGAGATGAATGCCATCTCCTTCCGCTATCGATATCTTCTCCGTCAGATCCGCGCATACGAATCCTAACTACGCGAGAGATCCTCTGTTATTTATGTTATCACCCATCGCGGTCGTCTCATTCAGGCTTCCCCGTCCATAAGTAAGACCGGCATAGATCTGCTCGGTATTTTCCATGATCGGGCGGGAGGTATCCTGTTTTGCCAATTCTTTAAACGATGGCAACAGTCCCTCTAAAACACCGGTGGAATGATCAAACAGAGAGGAATCTCTCAGCGCCATTCCCTGACATAATTCCCTGCGCGCATAGATGTACAGCTGACGCAGATAGTGGGAAATCTCATATTTCATATCCAGACTGCGCATCAATTCCTCAAGAAAATCCTCTGCCCTTGTGATCTCCCGACGCGCAGTCTCAAGATCTCCCTGGTCCAGAGCTTCTTTTCCCTCCTGGATGCTTGTAAGCGCTGCCTCATACACGATAACGACTAACTCAGTATTGTTTGCCTGAGCAACACGGGTTGCATAACCCTGACGCAATTCTTTGTCCATATCGTTTTACCCCTATTCATGATTAACCCTGTAATAACTGTAAAATCGTCTGTGGCTGGTTGTTTGCATGTGCAAGCATGGAGGTACCCGCCTGAACCAAAACGCTATACTGCGTGTAGCGTGTCATTTCTTCTGACATATCTACATCCTCAATGCGCGAGCATGCCTCTGTCAGGTTCTCGGATGATACATCCAAACTGGAAACAGAAGAATCCAAACGATTCTGATAAGCACCCAATTTGGCGCGAACTGCGGAAATCTGCTCAATGGCATCGTCAAATGAAGTGATGGCGCTCGATGCTCCCTCATGGGTACAGATGTTGCAATTCTCTATGTGAAGTGCTTTCGCAGATACGGACGGAACGGAAATATTAACCGTCTGTCCCTCGTTCGCACCAATCTGCACTTTGATGTAACCGGCATCCAGCATCGTTACGGAAGCATCGGAAGGTGCCTCGGCACTGCTCACATCAAAAATCATTTTAAATCCACCGCGGTCGGTCACTTCTACCCGGTCTCCATCACAGAATACAGTAGCTGTCTTTGCAAATCCTGAATCATCCGTGTCAAGTGTCACTTCTGCATCCTGACCCGGTGTGGATGTTGCTCCGTCAATTCCCAGTTTTGTTGCCAGCTCGCCATTATCTGTCGTAACAGTAATCGACTGGCTTGATCCGTAAAGTACGCTTGTGAACTTGAGACTTGTGGCTGAATCCAGTTCTGCCTCCTCACCGGATCCGTCTACCGGTGCTACATCTATGTTCATCATCTCACAATAGTCACGGATTCTCGCATAGACATCCTCATAGGTCTCACCCTCTTTTACTTCAATGACCTCGCCATTGATCTGAATCTTCCCGGCTGCCTCTTCCGATACGGTTTCGGATGAGGAAATATTGAGAGCACCGGTCTCCAGCGTCGCCTGAGTGGCCGCCTGATCTACCGAAAAGGTGTATGTTGCGAGTCCCACATCATCACTGGCAGAGATCAGTTTTACTCCCACATTACTGGAGGTGGACTGGCGACAGCAGGAACCGTCCAATACACTCATGGTATTGTACTCGGTCTGCTTTGATAAGCGGTCAATCTCATCTCTGAGTGAATCGATCTCCTCCTGAATGGCCTGTTTGTCCTGAAGTGTATTGACATCATTGGCTGCCTGTACAGACAATTCACGACATCTCTGAAGAATATTCTCAATCTCCGTGAGCGCCCCCTCTGCGGTCTGAATAAAGGAAATTCCATCCGAGCCGTTTCGGGATGCTCTCATCAGTCCGCGGATCTGTGAGTGCATCTTCTGAGAGATTGCCATTCCCGCTGCATCATCTGCCGCTTTGTTGATCCGATATCCTGACGACATCTTGGTGGTGCTGTCTGTCAATCTCTTCTGCACAGTATTTAACTTCAGATTTGCCCTCATCGCTGTAATATTGGCATTAATTTTCATTCTTCATCATCCTTTCCGACATTTACAATAAAACATTTTGCTATCAGGTAAAGATCCTGATTTTTGGTTCCCTTTGGTGTCTCATTTATTTCATGAAGAAAACTTCGGTTTCCCTGAACCAGATGATCACTCTCCATAGTAAATCCGTTTTCTTCCAAATCCTTTTCAAATCCATTCAGGATTCTCTGACATTCACCCATCGAATCCGTTCTCTGTGCTGTCACAAATCCTCTGACATTCTTGTCACTTACTTTAAAAGTTGCCCGGATTTTACCCAGTCTTTCAGAATCGACGGATATCTCTACCGTCCCTTTGTTCTGCCCGCCACCCCGGATCGTGACGTTACAACTGGTAATTCCCTGCTCCGTTAGAATTGGTACTTCATATGTCTGATGACTCCGCAGCGTCTTGTAAAATGAGATGCCTCCTGCCATGCGCGCCAGAGAGACAACGTCACCATATGATATATCGTCATCTTCTCTCTGATTCTCAATCTCCGTTTTGTGAGTCTCATCAATTTTTTCGTAAAATTCTTCCAATTGATCCAGATCGTCCAAAATTTCTTGGAGCTTTTCGCTCTCTTCTCTCTTCCACAAAGAGAGATATTCCTGCAATCTGCCACTGGCAAAACTCTGTACCATCATCCGGTTTGCTACTGTGTCCGGCAGATCCATGGCGGATAAGAAAGATACGAACTCACGATCCAAATCATCTGTCGCAGTGGCCATCGTCTCGGAGATCTCCTGTGCCAGTTCAGAAAAATAATCTTCCATGCCATCCTGCTCTTCTGCCGCATTTCTCATCCGGTCAAGCAGGCTCTCCATCGAAAAGTCCCAGACATCCTCACCCAGCTCTCTCAATACTGAGGGAAGCAGTTCTCTCTGCAACTGATTTGCAACCGAACTCTGATAGGCCGTCTGAATCTGTGCGTCAATGGATTCTCCCTTTGTCACGATCTTTTCCAGACCACCAAAGGAGTCATCAATTTCGACATCTAATCCCTCTGCTCTTCTTGTTCTCGTGGCAGACAACAGAGAGGATAATGACAACTCTCTTCCCTCTTTGATAACCTGTCCAATCACGGCACCATCGCTCTTTTCAATCTTATCCAAAAGCCGATAGACACCGATCATACTGCTTCGCTCCTGTTCACTGAGATTGTTCTGCCGATCCATCTTCCACAGGAATTTGCGCAGCGACACATCTTGTGTCGGCAGCTCACTCTGAATCGTATGTACCGCTTCACTCAACTCATCCAAGGTCATAGAGAGCGGATTGATATCCCGGTGAATCAACTCGGCAACTACCGGTGGGCGCATATTCTTCATCAAAGTCGTAACCTTATCATCGTACGCTTTCATATTCTCGATGTTTTCAGCAGAGACTTCCATCTGATTGTATCCCAGTATCCGCACGGCTCTCTGATTCATGGCTGTCTTTTCAAGTCCCAGCTCATCTAGTATCTCATCGATATTTCCAAATGCTTTTTTGATGGAATCCCCCAGATCTGTACGCACCTCTGTGCCCACCGCTTCGTAAGTCCTTTCCATCTTGTCGTACTGTGCTTTTAATACGGATGCCGAATCCGACAGTTCCGTAAGTGTCTGTGTCGATGCTGACTCAATCGTGTTCGCCAATAACTCTACCGGTGCCGACAATACATTGTGAGCGGCCGATGTTGTATCAGAGAAAACGGTTATATTCTGTTCGGTGACCGGTACTCCGGCCTCCTCCAGCCACATCTGTTTTGCCTGCTGCTCCTGTTCTCTCAATTCCATAACAATCTGTTCCAGATTCGAGAGATTCAGATCAATTCCCCTGGCTGCCATCGACCGCGCGGCCGATGCCGTCATCATCAGACGAATTTCTTCCATCTGACGCTTGGCAGTGATAAAATCAACTTCCGATGGATAGATACTGCGAATCTTCTGATCATCTGCTGCCAGAAGTTCATCTACCGTATCCTGCGCCTCTCTCATTGACATCGTTGTCAAATCTGCTTTTTTCGGCTCGATTCCCTCTGCAATGTGATCGACTATCCGCTCCACCAGTGTATCCATCCCGGCATCCCGGATCTGTTCTAACTGCTCATAAGTACGGATATTGTCCGCTGTCACGGGAAGTTCGTTGTCATACAGCCACCGGGCGGTCTGCATGACCGGATCTGTCACTTCCATGCCATCTGCGTGAAGAATCTTTTCTACCTGTTTTTCCACCGAGGCAAAAGAACTCTCTCCTTCCGGTAAAAAGCCCGGCTGTGACACAGCCCCGCCATAAACACCGGCGCGGATATTCTCCGGTGTGATTTTCAGTTGATTTCCAATAAAATACTTCATCGTATCTTGAGAAATCTGATCGCGCATCTGTGCGAGTTCAACCGAATGCGTCAGATGTTCAACCATATCCGATGTCACCGGCAGGTCGCTCTGCTCAAGCTGACGCTTCAAGGCATCGGAAAGTTCCACACCAATCGCATTTTGTATCACATTCTGCTCCAGTGCTTCCCTCTCCTGCCGCTCTCTCGCCACTTGATCTTCGACTGCCTCTCTTCTCTGGGCACGCTGCTCCTTGACGCGCTTTACGGCTCTCTCAAGTTGAGATGAAGTATACTCTTCCAACGGAGTTCCTTCCTCAGACAGCTCTCTGGCATCTTCTCCCGTCATACAACGATGGATGAATTCGGCCGGAGACATATTTCCTGTGTCAGGAATCTCCATGATCTCTGTATTCAATTGTCTGGCTTCTGCCTCTGTGTATACAGTACCGCTCCCCAAATCCTGCTGTACGGCACAATCCATTGTGTCAATCCGGTTCAGACCGGAAACTTTGCCATCCTTGGCATTCTGTACCGATGCATCCGGCTTCATGGCCTGAGCATCTTTCAAGGCAAGGGAAATCTGTGTTTTTGTCTGAATTACCATAGATTTCACTCTCACTTTCCATTCTGTATATTCTATTTCGACTGAAAAGTGAAAAACCTTTAGATAATCATCCCATATTGCTATATTGGTCTAATAGAGAGTGATCCAATTTGATGCGGTTATCCATCGTCTTCATGACATCGGAGATCCATACCTCCGACTTGACAGATGACAGGGACAAGTCACAAAAACTGTTATCACTGAATTTAAGAACAAGCGGCTCAAAAATGTTTTCTTCATTTCCTCGAATCACAAGTCCCTTCTGTCCATCTGACAGCTCTACGCAGACACCCGGATATAAGATATTGATCGCCTTAATCAGGGAATTTACAATATAAGGGTCATAGCGCTCCGGATTGTCAAGCATCTCCCGGATTGCCTTTATCTCAGAAGTCGGCTCCTCATAGGACTTCATTGCTGTCATGCGGTCATAACTGTCGGCAATATACAAAATATTGGCATTCGGATTTTTCTTAAGTCCCTCCGAAATCTCTCCGTCCTCATTGATATAGAGCTCATGCATCTGATCGATGAGTCGCAACAGCTCCGGATCAACCGAGGCATCATGTTCCAAAATCTCATGTGTCTTCTTTTTTATCGACTCTCTCTGCTCTTTTGTCAGCTCCTGAATCTCAAGCAGCTGATCAAATCCAAGCGCTCCGATATCATGTAAAACGGCTGCCTTAACCAATGTATTGATACGCGCTCCGGACAAATTCATCTGACCGGCAATGATCGCAGCCAGAATGGCTACGTTGAGCGCATGTTTATAGACAAAGTCTTCCGAACTTCTCAGACTCTGCACAAAGTTAATCTTTCTTCCCAGGCTTCCATAATTTTTAATCACAAGACTGCAAAGCCAGTCCAGTCCCTTATCTTTTTTTCCGGAAGCGATCAGATTCAGATCTTCCCGGATGCTGAATACCGACATCGTCTGGAACCGCTCAAAGTTGATATCATCCTCGGTCATCGGTGGCAGTGGTTCTGCCGGCTCCAAAATATAGAGTCCCATCAGATTAAAGTTTCGAATTCCGTAGATTGCCTGTATCGTCAATTTTGTGTCCCGGTCATACAACATGACCCCATTCTTATTATAGATGGGCTTTCCCAGACGCATTCCCGGTTTGAGATCATCTACTTTTACAAAAATCACAGTTCTTTCCCCCTTGTCTTATTTCCGTCACATTTTTTTTATACCCTTGCCTTATACGAATATTTCGATTAAAATAACTACAATCCCTTAATATTATAATACCAATAAAAAACTTAAGACGCAATAGAAAAATATCAACGGAGGTCGTAATTATGATAAAACAATTTTCTATCTGGCTTATGACAGCCTGTCTTGTCAGCTCTCTTATGGCTCCTGCCTCATATGTGAGTGCCGGCACGATAAAATCCGATTTTACATTGAATACACAGAATTCCGGTTCAATAAGCGGAAACTACGAGGACGGTCAGGTTCTCGTCACAATTGCTGCCCCAAAAGACACACCTCTTACCAGAGAGGGGGATGTATCCTTCGACTCTCATCTGACTGTAGATGAGTCCTGGAACTTCGGTGATGCCGATGTGTTGGCAGACACCCCGGTTGAAGAGGAATTTATGGAGGACAAAACTCTGTATGTCGTGAAAGTCTCTTCCGAAGATTACTCCACAGAAAAGATGCTCACAAAATTGGAGGATCAGGCTTATGTCATATCAGCAGAGCCG
The DNA here is from genome assembly GCA_900319095.1 of uncultured Eubacteriales bacterium. Taxonomy (GTDB): domain Bacteria; phylum Bacillota; class Clostridia; order Lachnospirales; family Lachnospiraceae; genus Eubacterium_F. Next base: position 34,653 of record ONNE01000064.1, read on the forward strand.
GACTATTATATGGAAAAGATGTCCGTCAGCAATGATCCATATGCGGACTACCAGTGGTACCTGGGCAGTTCCGATAAATTCTCCTCTTCCACGGCAGAGGGAATCCACTATGCCGATTATGCCCAGACAGAAAATCACGCACCCATTGCCGCAGTTGTTGACACCGGTGTGGACTACACACATCCGGATTTGGCGGGACATATGTGGAAAAATCCCTATTCAGGCCTGTCCGGAACCTATGGCTATGACTATGGGAGTAACGACAGCGATCCGATGGATGAAGACGAGGACGGACACGGCACACACTGTGCGGGTGTCATCGGAGCAGCCAACAATAACAATACCGGTATCACAGGAGTTGCCACAAATGTTCAGATCATGGCGCTGAAAGTTTTCGACTCCAACGGAAGATGTACCACCTCCAATGTAGCAGGCGCTTTTAATTACATTTATACAGCACAGTCTCTCGGTGCCAATATCGCCACGATTAACTGTTCGTGGGGCGGAAGCTCTACGACTACTTCCATGCGCACTCTGATTGAGAAGATTGGGGAAAAGGGTGCTCTGTTCGTCTTTGCCTCCGGAAATGATGATGTCAATCACGATCAGTCACAGACCAACATCTGTCCTTATGATCTGAATTCATCCTATGCCGTTGTCGTCGGTGCCTCAACACCGGATGACACCAAAGCTTCCTACTCAGACTATGGTGCCGGCTCTGTGGATCTATTTGCACCGGGGCATCAGATTTTATCTACGATCAATAAAGACACCTTTTATCCTGGTATTTACACGGATGAACAAAGAGCTTCTCTCACCAGCTTTTATACGGATTTTTCTGATCAGAATACGCTATTTGTCACAGCCGATCAGATTGAAAAAGACGATTCTCTTTCGGTCCACTATAAGGGCATTGAACACTCAAATGCTGACTTCTTTAACCGGAGCAGCGGTTCCGATGAGATTTCATTTTCCTCAGCATATACCAACTCAAATCTGTTGATTTATGTCGATGTAACCTCTCTGAATCTTGATAAGACCGCAGAATACTATGTGGGATTGGATATCGGTATGGTGAGCAGCGGAGAGTTAAGATGGGCACACAGTACGTTTCTTCGCTCGAATTCCATCGGGTCTTTCACCGTCTACAATGACCACACCTATCTAATGGTGATGGGATTGGAGGGAAATCTTAGCAAGATTTCTTCTGTCTTTATTGACAATGTCGGAATCTCCAAAGCAAATCCTGACACCTCACAATTTGGCAGATACAACATTTATGATGGCACTTCAATGGCGGCACCATCTGTCACCGGTGCGGTTGCCGTTCTCGCCAATACGTACCCTTCCGATTCAGCCATTCAGCGCCGCGAACGACTTCTCACCTGTATCCGCCAGACATCCGGTGTGACCGGTTATTGTAAGACTGGTGGTATTCTGGATCTTAGCAAGATTCCGACCGCGACTTATACAACCGAGACTCAGACTAAAACAACAACGACCTCATCGACCAAGAAAACAACGAAGGTCAAAGTAAAAAAAATAAAATTAAACAAAAAGAAAGCGACCCTTCGATATAAGAAAAAACTCAAATTAAAAGCAACCGTCACTCCCAAAAAGGCAACAAACAAAAAAGTAAAGTGGTACGTCTCCAACAAAAAATATGCAAAAGTCACCCAAAAAGGAGTCGTCACTGCGAAGAAAAAGGGAATTGGCCACACTGTAAAGGTCTATGCCAAAGCAAAAGACGGTTCAAAGAAAAAAGCCTATTGTAAGGTCACGATAAAAAAAGCGAAAAAATAAATCTTGTTTTTCAATCACTCCTTTTTATCTTTTGCAACTTTTTTAATTTTTCAATCGTTTTATCTATAGATTGATTCGAGCTTGCAAAACGATTGAAAGGAGTGTTTTTAATGAAAAAAACCATGTTAATAATTATGTCCCTTTTTCTTGTCACGGTATGTCTTTTAGATTTGGCTCTTTGCGGCAACCGATCGAGCGGAACAACAAAGACCGCATCAACCGCAGCGACTGCCACGACATCATCCCCGGAATCTGCTTCAAAAGAATCGGATTCTGTTCTTCCCGACATCAAACAGGCGAACTTACTGACTTGTGACACCATTTCAGTTCAAAAACCGGACAGATTGAATCTGGCGGATGCACAGTTCCCTCATTACCGGGACAGCGATCATTTTATTTATAAAGCTTCTGACAGTCAGAGCACACCGTGTATTTTTCAATTTCACAAAGAAACCGGTTCTCTAGATACGTTCTATTCATCCAACAAGAATAAACCAAAGTATTTATACAGCGTAAAAGATGCTTTTATCTACTATTCTCCGGATCAACACACTCTTTTTCGCTCTCCCATTAATCATTACAACAGTTCGTACGAGTCGATTGACTTTCATAGGGAAGAATCTCTTTTAAGTCTATCCAGTCAGGATTCATTGACAGATATCTATGTCTATTCGCACTCTCTTGTTTTTCTTACCAAAAAACAGCCGGGACAATTGTTCTGCCTTGATCTGACGTCGAAAGAAATCACTTCATTTCAGTGCAATGTGTTCTCACCTTCCCTCTCACGAGACAGCGATGAGGAATACTGCGATGATGACTGCGACTACGATTGCGATTGTGACTACGATTGCGATTGTGACTACGATTGCGATTGCGATTGCGAAGATTGGGATGAAGACAGTGATGATGACTGCGATAAGACTGAGGATTGGCAGTTTTTGTGCGGAGTCGGTCCCTATCTCATGCTTTCAAAGGGAAAATACTGGATTCCTCTCTGCTTTGATATCCAACTCGGAAAGCTGACCACTTTTGAGTCAGAAGACGCCTACGATACGGATTGGGTTTTTGTGAACTCGTATACGATGGCAGATCAGTATTTTTTCTATGCGACAACTCTTTCTTATGACTGTGATGACGAATGTGAAGATGAGGAGTATGACTACTCCGGGCAAACAATTAATCTTTACAACATGAAAACCAATAAGAAATCGTCCCTGATTTCCGGACAAAAAATACAGAACGCTGTCAAACAGGCCTTTGGGGATCAGGCAGACAATGTGACTTCCTGTGAGACTTCCCATATGTTGATCTGCCAGAATACCCTCTATCTGGAAATCACTCTTACGTTTGAAAAAAATTGGGAGACTACCGGGCGAAGTGCCATTTTTTCCTTGAACTTATCGGATTTGCACGGCAGTCTTAAATACGAGAAAGCACTCGATGAATTTATCCAGAAAAACAGCTCCTTTTACACCACATGGGATGAAGACGATATCGACTCCATCAACTTAAGCGGACTCTTTGGTATTCAGGATGACAGCATCCTGATCGGATGCCAGAATAAAAAAGGGAATGTCGATACCTTCTATCTTTACAACCCAAAGACCGGAGAGAACAAAAAAGTTGAAGAGCGCATCCGAAACTGGATTGAGACAAATTCAAAGATCCATCCGGATTGATTAACCCTTTAAAATCTCATCAAAAATCTGTACCGCAACCTCTTCCTTTTTCATGATAGGAAGCTCTTTTTCCCAATCTTTTGTAATCAGTGTTACGACATTGGTGTCGGTTCCAAAGCCGGCACCATTGACTCGCAGACTATTCGCTACAATCATGTCGGCATTCTTTTTTTTCAACTTCTCTTTGGAATTCTCCAATACGTTTTCCGTCTCCATGGAAAATCCGCACAAAAACTGATTTTCTCTCTTATTCTCTCCCAGCCATTTTAGGATATCCCGGGTTCTGGTGAGCTCAATGCTCATCTGAGAATCCTGTTTTTTTACTTTCTGATCGCTTGTATATTTCGGTGTGTAGTCTGCCACTGCTGCCGATTTAATAATGATATCCTGCGTAGGAGCAGCTTCCTTAACTGCCTCGAACATATCGGCGGCACTCTGGACAGGAACCAAGCGGACCCCCAGTGGCACCGGCAGATTTGTCACTCCGCTCACCAGTGTGACATCCGCTCCTCTCCTCGCGGCAACGGTTGCCAGAGCATAGCCCATTTTCCCGGAAGAATGATTGGTGATAAATCGGACCGGATCAATCGATTCCCTCGTAGGTCCTGCCGTAATCAATACTTTTTTTCCGGTCATGTCATGTTCAAATTGTATTTCTTTTAAAATATATGCCAACAGCGTTTCCTCCGATGGCATCTTGCCCTTTCCGACCGATTTACACGCAAGCAGTCCGGAATCCGGCTCAATCACTTCCACTCCAAAAGTTTCCAGTTTATCCAGATTTGCTCTCACAATAGGATTCTCATACATATTGGTGTTCATGGCAGGTGCCACGATTTTTTTACATTTACAGGCGAGCACGGTCGTAGTCAGCATATCATCCGCAATTCCGTTTGCCATCTTTCCGATGAAGTTGGCCGATGCCGGTGCTACCAGAACAAGATCCGCCCTCTCACCCAGAGCGACGTGTTCAATATTGTAATTAAAATTCCGGTCAAAGGTATCGACAAGACACTTGTGCCCGGTCAATGTCTCAAAGGTAATCGGATGGATAAAATTGGTCGCATTCTGTGTCATCAGGACATGCACATCTGCGTGAAGTTTGGTGAGCATACTGGTCAGATTCGCTATTTTATAGGCTGCAATACTTCCCGTCACTCCTAATACAATTGTTTTTCCCTGTAACATAACCGCCTCCTGATACTTTCCTAAATGATAACCGATCCGTTTGTCTTAGGAGAGCTGTCCGTGTTTTTCGTAATTCGACACTCTCTCTATGCGATTATTCTCGTCCACGAATACAACCTTCGGTCTGTGTCCGGATGCCTCTTCCGGTGTCATGTCCGCATAACTCATGATAATGATGTGATCCTTAACCTGTACCATCCGGGCTGCCGCTCCATTCAGACAGATCATGCCACTGCCACGCTCTCCGGCAATCGTATATGTCTCGAACCGGCTGCCATTCTCAACATCCACAATCTGTACCTTCTCATACTCCAAAATTCCCGCTGCGTCCATCAGCTCCGGATCCACGGTAATGCTTCCCACATAATCCAGTTCTGCCTGAACTACGGTTGCGCGATGAATTTTTCCCTTTAACATCTGAATTGTCATAATTACCTCATTTCTGCGCTGATTTTTCGCATATAAAGTTATCAATCAGTCTTGTCTTTCCAATATAAACAGCGGTGGCAACCAGAACATTTCCCTCGATCTGTTCGATGGATTCAATCGTGTCAAAATTGACCACTTCCACATAATCAATCTTTGCCATTGGTTCCGCTTCGATTACCTGTGTGATCGCCTCAATCACTTTTTTTGCGCTCTTCTCACCCGCGCGCACCAGCTCTTCTCCCTTTAAAAGACCCCGGTGCAATACAAGTGCTGCCTGTCTCTCCTCCGCAGATAAATACGTATTGCGGGAACTCTTTGCCAACCCATCTTCTTCTCTCACAATCGGACATCCCACAATTTCGACATGAAAGTTTAAGTCTCTCACCATCCTGCGAATCACAGCCAATTGCTGGGCATCCTTCTGTCCAAAATAGGCTCGGTCCGGTTCCACAATGTTGAACAATTTTCCAACAACGGTACAGACTCCCCGAAAATGAGTCGGGCGCGTCTTTCCGCAAAGCCCTTTTGTCAAGCCATCCATATCAATATACGTACAGAAATCTCCCTCATACATATCTGATGGTTCCGGATGAAAAATCAAGGAAGCTCCCGCCTTGTCGCAAAGAGCCGCATCCCGCTCCAAGTCTCTTGGATAGGTAGCTAAATCTTCCTTTGGACCAAACTGGATCGGATTGACAAACACGCTGACAACTACCCGGTCATTCTGCTCAACGGCCCGGTCGATCAAACTCTTGTGTCCCTCATGCAGATATCCCATGGTAGGTACCAGTCCCACACTCAGTCCCTGCTGTCTCCATTTTTTTACTTCTTCTCTAACCTGTTCTACTGTTGATACGATCTGCATAATTCCTCCCAAATTAATATAATTTCTCGATGATATCATCGTCTATCTGATACTCATGCTCTTTTGACGGAAAGGCACCGCTTCCCACTTCTTTGATATAATTCTGAAAAGCCTCTTTCATCACTTCACCGACATTGGCATAGCGCTTTACAAATTTAGGTGTAAAATCCGAAAACATTCCCAGCAGATCCTGATATACTAAGACCTGTCCATCACATCCGTTTCCGGCTCCAATTCCAATCGTCGGAATTCTCAATTTTTTCGTGATCAGATCCGCCAGTTTTTTGGGAACTCCCTCAATCACAACAGCAAAGGCTCCCGCCTCTTCTACTGCCTGTGCATCCAAAATGATTTTTTTTGCGGCCTCCTCGGATTTTCCCTGTACCCGGAATCCACCAAAGGCATGGATGGACTGAGGTGTCAGACCGATGTGCGCACAAACCGGAATACCGGCATCCACAATTGCCCGGATCTGTTCTTTTACCTCCGTACCGCCCTCAAGTTTGACCGCATCAGCATATGCCTCTTTCATCAACCGTCCCGCATTGACTACTGCATCATATACCGATGTCTGATACGACATAAATGGCATATCAACAATTACCATTGCATTTTTGACTCCCCTTGACACAGCGGCACCGTGGTGTATCATGTCCTCCATCGTCACACGGATCGTATCCTCATAACCCAACATTACATTGCCCAGCGAATCCCCCACCAGAATACTGTTTACGCCTGCCTCGTCTTCGAGCTTTGCAGTCGAATAGTCATAGGCAGTCAGCATTGTGAGTTTTTCACCCTTTTCTTTTGCCTGTTGAAACGTTATTACTGTGTTCTTCATTTCCATCCTCCATCTGAATCCATTCTTTTGAATTCGAATTTGTTTTGTCACAAGTGATCATTCATTCATCACTCATTAAAATATTTGAGATGGCAGTATAATCTCGGTCTGGATTTTTCTGACTGGCAATCCCGATCAGCATTTTTCCCAAATTCACATAGACCGCTCTCTCCGATTCTGACAGCACTTCAAGGTGTTTTCGAACCGTATCCGCATCGGCCCTCTCAATCGGACCTGTCAAGGCCTCTTCCACAGACGTCTCCAACAATTTCTCAACATTTCCTCTCACCAACGGCCCGATCAGTCTCCTCGCGGACAACTCATCAAAACCACATTCGCCAAGCATTTGGATTCCCATCTGATACAGCCCGATCATCATATTGCTGACCATGGATGCTGCCGCATGGTATTTCCTCTTGTTCTCAGATTTAATCACACAGACGGTATTTCCCATGCTCTCAAAGAGAGGACGCATCGTATCAAGAGCTTCCCGGTCTCCCTCCATGGTAAAGATTGCCTGTTTTAAATTTTTATAAGATGTGAATTTGTCGCTGAACGCATACATAGGATGAATGGAACAGGCACTTTCACCGGTCTGTCCACAGTCAGAAAAAACAACGGATGATAATGAGCCACTGAAATGGCATATTATTTTATTTTGAATCAATTGATTACGTATCTGTTCCCAGACACCGCTGATGCAATCATCCGGTGTGGTAATAAACAGAATATCGCTTACCGATACTAAATCATGCAAAACATAGTAGGGTCGTGAACCTGTGAAAGTCGCAGCAGAATCTACGCTCTCTTTTTTTAAACTATAATACCCCTCAACCGATATGCCGTGTTCCACAAGATATTTTCCCATCGAGCATCCGACCTTACCGGCTCCTATGATTCCAATCTTCATGTCATCACCTCCGTCGTCAGTGATAACACATTATCATCTGATGCAGTTTCCTACGAATACCGCTCGTGTGTAGGATAGCACAAACAGATGAATTTTGCAAGGATTTGTTAAAACACCCTATTTCGATTCCAAAAAACACCGGATATCCTCTACCTTTGACTCGTAGTTTTCCTCCGGCAATTCGGATATGGTTTGTGTCTGAAAATGGTGTGTGAAAAGCGGTTTCCCACCTTGAGCCTGCTGTAATATGGTTCAATTATCCCGGACATATAAATGGGAAGCCAGCTCTTGATGGCAGACAGCATTTCCGGTATATTTCGATCAATGTTGTGAATTAACTTCATATCATGATCGGAATAGAGTCAGATTTCAGGAGCCATGGTCTGTATTGCCTGACCCAGAAAACGAATGACAGCCTCCTTACACCAATTACAAAGAAAAAGATACCGCCCGATGTCCGATTGGCACCGGGCGATTCTTTGGTTGTATTAACTCGATGTTGGTAAGAATGGTTTTACCGCATCTGCCAGAACATTTGCCGGCATTGTCTGTAACCATATTCGTCCCGGTCCGGTCACTTTTGTGTTGAAGAATCCCTCTCCACCCAACAGTGCATTGCCGATACCACTGACCGTCTCAATATCCATGGAACAGGTTGCCTCCATGGCCGCAAGATAACCGGTATCAATCAACATTGTCTCGCCCGGTCCCAGATCATAATTGTAAACCGAACCATTGATTTCCAAAAACACCATACCCTGTCCGGAGAATTTCTGCATGATGAATCCCTCTCCGCCAAAAAGACCGGCTCCCAGTTTTTTCTGGAAGAAGACATCCATCGACACTCCCGGAGTGTTGGCAAGATACGCCGATTTCTGTGCAATGATTGGTTGCTGCGATGTCTCAAAACAGATGATATCGCCCGGAAATGAAGATGCAAAGGCAATCTCTCCGGCTCCATTGCTGGCTGTGTACGTATTGCGGAAAACCGACTCTCCCGTAAACGCGCTCTTTGCCATCTTTCCTAATGCTCCCATAACTCCTTTTCCACCGCCACTGGCAAGTCCGGTCTGCATCGTGATACTCGATGTCATCCAGGACATCGCTCCCTTTTGACACTCGATCGCTTCGCCCTGCTCCAATTTGCACAGCAGCACCGGTAACGGTTTGTTTACAACTTCGTAGTTCATACTCATTCCTCCTATATGTTTTTTGTGCCGGATTTTCATCAAATGAATCCGGTCACGAATGAACAAAATTCATTACTGCCTGTTGTAGTAGGCAATTCCATCCTCTGGTCGAAAGTATGTCCGAATATATCCGTCCGTAGACACAATAACAAAATCTCCGGTCTCCTTTACAAAATATACATCGTCCCCATCTTCTTTTTCTGTCTTATGGAGAGCGTTCGGATTTTTCACCACGTCATTCGCTGCCTTTAAGTATTCCTCTGCCGAGGCAAAACCCATTTCTTTTCCGTGTTTTTTATAATGCTCATTCAAGAGTTTAAAACTCCGGAAAACCAGAGTTTCCCCCGCATCCTGAGACTGTTCGACAGCCGCTGTCGTATCCGGATTCCCTGTCTTTTTTTGATGTCCATCAGAATCCCGGAACATATTTCCAAAGAAGACCGCAAAGACAATGATCAAAATGGCAACCAATCCTGTCATCGGATTTCCGTTGCCAATACCAACCCTCGGAAAAATACTTCTCTTTTTCTTTTGCACAACAGCATCGTTGTTTTTAATCCGATTTGCCTTTCGACAGGCGCGGCATCGTTTGGGAATTTCAAGTTTTTTGCTCTCAAACAGGGCAATTTCCTGCGCTGACATCTCAAATTCCCTGCCACACTGGATGCATATTCTCTTCATCGCTTACCTCATTTCCATATCAAAAGACCCATTCAAATACAATGCCATATAATTCTCTCACATAATACGTCGGCAACAACCACCATGTGGTCCTTGCCGGAACACTTCCATGTCGGATCTGCAGTGCATCGGCAACTTTTCCCGCCCGGTACTGGTGAAATTCATTCGTGACAATCATGATTTCTTCGCTGAAACCTTTTTCCCGGATGATTTCCAGAGAATAACTTAGGTTTTCCCTCGTAGATGTAGACCGGTCTTCAAGAATGATCCGGTCCGGATCAATTCCCGACTGAACGAGATACCGACTCATGCACTCTGCCTCTGAAATCGATTCATCGGTACCCTGTCCCCCGCTCACGATACATGGACACTCCGGATGATCCTGTAAATAATCTCTTGCCGCCACCAGTCTCTCCTCCAGCATCATAGAGGGCTTGTCTCCATTAACTTTGCAACCGAGAACCAACACGGTAGCACCGCTAAGGGACTGAGACGACGATCCGCGAACCATCTGGATGGTGGCGGTCACAGCAAGTACAAATATTGCCAAAATCACCGAAAAAAAGATCACAAGAATCCCCTTCCCCGGTTTTTTGCTCCACAGAAAATGGAGTCCCTCCACTATTTTAATGCGGAACACCACAACGAGAAAAAGCAACCCGCAGCCAATCATAACTGTCAGGTTGCCTATATTTAATACGCGATGTGTAACAAAGGGAATCAATCCCCACAAGAACATGAGGATACAAAACGCACAAACAATCCATCCTGTCAATTTTGCTTTCATGTTTTATATTCCCGCCTAACAGTTCTAAAAATATCTATCGGATTTAATTCTAATTGCTTAACTCGACCAGTTCCTCCAAAAGTTTTGGAACCATCTCATCCATGGTCTCGTCCGAAAACTGGCAGGTGCCCACGGCTTTGTGTCCGCCACCGCCATATTTGAGCATCAGGCTTCCGACATTCACATTCGATGTGCGGTTCAAAACACTGTAACCGGTCGCCACAGAGCATCCTTTTCCACCGCGTCCGGATACGATCCATGCCGAGATGTTCTGTTCCGGATACATACTATAGATCATGAAACGGTTTCCCGAATAAATCGGATCGACACCTCTGAGATCGGAAATAATAACATTTCCCTCAACACGGGTGTGCTCACGTACCATCTTCTGGAATTTCTCACTCTGCTCATTGTATACTTCAATGCGCTCTACAACATCCGGATTGGACAAAATCTGTTCCGTCGTCTGTGTGCGGCAGGCATCAATCAGCTCTTCCATCAACTGATAGTTGGAAATACGGAAGTTGCGCCAACGACCAAGACCGGTACGCGGATCCATGATAAATCCCACCATGATCCACCCCTCCGGATGCAAAATCTCATCCATGGTCAGGTTTGCCGAATCCACTTTGTCAACAGCTTCCATCAAATCATCAAATTGCGGAAAACGTTCTTTTCCACCATAATATTCGTAAATAATGCGTGCACAGGATGGCGTGATCCGACTCTCTCCTTTATATTTTCCCTCAAGTGCCTGTCTCTCCTGCTCACTGCTGTGATGATCGAACCACAGACCACAGCCCTCTACAAATGGTACATTGGCAAGACAATCATCTTCTGTCACTTCAACCAGACCATCCTGCAAATCTTTTGGATGGGCAAATTTCCAACTGTCAATAATACCGGCTTCCTTCAACAGGGCAGCACATGCTAAACCATCAAAATCTGATCTCGTAATTAATCTCATGTTCTCCTCCATTTCCTATAACCCAGGCTTCACATAACCACATACATATATCCTGCCTTTCCATTATACGATATGTTGAGAAAAATTTCTACCCCCTAATTCAATTCATAATAGAGACCTTTTTTCGCCATCAGTTCTTCATGTGTGCCAGATTCCGCAATTCCCTTATCCTGAATATACAAAATCCGGTCTGCATTTCGAATTGTCGACAGCCGGTGGGCAACAATAAATGCCGTTTTGTTCTCAAGAATGACATCCAGTGCCTGTTTGATCAGATTCTCCGTCTCTGTGTCAATCGAACTGGTTGCCTCATCCAGAATTACCACCGATGGATTTTTCAAAATGATCCGGGCAAAGGACAGCAATTGTTTTTCACCTGCCGACAGCCCTGCCCCACGCTCCTCCAACATATGATGATATCCGTCGCGCAATTGGGAAATAAAGGAATCTGCAAAAATCGTCTTTGCTGCCTGAATGCACTCTTCATCGGTTGCATCCAGACGGCCATAACGGATATTCTCAAGAACTGTTCCCCTAAAAATAAATGGGTCCTGCATCAATACACCGACTTCTTTGCGCAGTGAGTGAAGAGAGATATCCCTCACATCCAGATCATCAATCAGCACTCGTCCCCCGGCCACATCATAAAATCTCGTGAGCATATTGATGATGGTTGTCTTTCCGGCACCGGTTGGCCCGACCAGAGCTATGGTCTCACCCGGTCTTACATGAAGGTCAAAATCTTCCAGAATGTTGACTCCCTCATCGTATGCAAACGTGACATGACAGAAATCGACTTTCCCCTCCACCTGATTGATTTCCACGGATTCATCCGTGTCGTGGATATCGACCGGACAATTGATCGTATCGAATACCTGCTCAAGATTGGAGCTGACCTGTGCCAATTGCTGAATAATAAAAGCAATCTGCGTCAGAGGACCGCTAAACTGTGTCATGTAGTTTGTAAAAGCCACGACAATTCCGGCATTTAATAAATGATCTCCCTGTAAGATGAGATACAGACTCAGTCCATACAGACACAGAAAACCGAAATTCCAAAAGATTTCTACAATTGGTGTATTAAATTCGTTGCGGTAGACAATCTTCATCCACTGATTCAGACTCAGATTGTGAACATAGGAATAGGTCTCTTCGCTGCTCTCTACGTGATTGTAGTTTTTTACAATCTTCTCTCCCATGATGGACTCAATCATAAAAGCCGTCCGGTTGGAGATTTTCGCGCGGTGACCTCCAAACAGTTTTCGAACCGCATATCGCAGCAAAAACACACAGGCCATCATCGGGATGACCGCAGCGAAGACAACACCGGTCAGCAATGGACTCAGCCCCAGCATAAAAAATGTGACAATCACAATCTTGGCAATATAGGAAAGGAGCAAGATCACATAATTTGTAAAAAAGTTTGCCAGATCATTGATATAGTCTGTCACTCGCACCACAATCTTTCCATCCGGCTTTGAGTCAAAATAGTCAAAGGATAATTCCTGAAGCTTGTAGAAGATATCCTGCCGTATTTTGGCAATTATATTGTGCCCCATTGTTCCCATCAGTCTCTGATGAATCAGGGTCACAACAATCTCAATCGCAGCCAGGCCCGCCATCGCAAAAAGAATCCACGTCAAAGTGGCATACTGCTCTGACACAACAACCTCATCAATAATCTTTTTGAGGAGAAGCGGTGTGACCATGGCAACGCCTGAAGACACAATCATCAAAACACAAACAAACAAAAAAATCATTTTATAAGGAAGAATATAACGAAGGATCTTGGCCAACTGACGCATATCAATCTTGCGTTCAATCACTTCGTCCTGAAAATACGTATTTCGCTTTGCCACTTTTGTCACACCTCCCTCTCAGACAAACTGTCAAAATCAACAACCGACTTTCTCTGTGCCTGTTGAATCCGATATACACTGGCAAAATGTCCATCCAGCTCCATCAACTCATCAAATGTTCCCCTCTCTACAATCTCGCCATCCAGCAGATACAAAATCTCATCGCAATCGACCACGGATGACAAGCGGTGGGCAGAGATCAACAATGTTTTGTCGTGATAATATTTTTTTATATCGGACAGCAGCCTCTTTTCCGTCTCCACATCCAGAGCGGACGTAGAATCATCCAAAACCAGTACCGGAGCATCCTTTAAAAGTGCCCTCGCAATCGATACACGCTGCTTTTGTCCACCCGAAATTCCCAGTCCTCTCTCTCCCACAATTGTCTCATAACCGTCCGCAAGCTTTTGGATAAAAGAATCTGCCTGTGCGTGCTTTGCCGCCCGCACGACTGACTCCTCATCAATTTCCGGTTTTGCATAAGAAATGTTTGAGTCAATGGTATTCGAGAATAAAAATACGTCCTGAAAAACATAGGCAAATTGATCCCGCAGTGAATTTAACCGGTATCTTCGTATATTTTTTCCGTTAACAAGAATCTCACCCTCTGTCATGTCATGAATCCGGATAAGAGACTCCAGCAGTGTACTTTTTCCACTTCCTGTTCCTCCCACGATCCCAACTTTCTTGCCATAGGGGATATCGAGCGTAATATCTTTGAGCACATTCTTTGTGTTCAATTTCATCGATGCATGCTGAAATTGGATATGAGGTTCCCGTTCCCGGATTTCTTCTTCCCCATCCGGAATACGGCTCTCTTCTTCCATAAAGTGCATCATCTTATATCCGGACACGACCTGCTGCTGCATTTGGAACATCATATTGTTGATCATCGTAATATAATTCATGATTTTTAACACATATTCCGTACAGGCAACCAGATATCCCAGGCGCATCTGTCCATTCATGACCAGAACTGCACTCACTCCAATGCTGCCAATGTAGGCAACCTGTTTGATACTGCTAAACACTGCCTCAAAATTTGAGGACAGTTTCACCTGTCTGATATAAGAATTTTTTAGCGCGTCATTCGAGGAATCAAACTTTTCTTTTTCTCTTTCTTCATTGGTAAACGAGCGAACCAGCCGAACCGCCTCAATGTTTTCCTGAACGCTCAGATTCATATCCGAATTGCACGCCCGGATATCACGATAATTGAAACGGGCCCTTTTTTTGAACTGACGAAGCGCGATGGCAAACACCGGTGACAGAACCACCGGGATAATCAGCAAATATGCATTGATCATCGCCAGAATAACAACCGCTGTAATCAGAACAAAGACACTGTCAATGATGCTCGGAATGATGCGGCAAAACATTTCTTTGTACATAATGGTATCGGAATTGATCGTAGTCAGAAGCTCTCCGGTATTGTACTCAGAGATCGTGGCACTATCCAGTGTCATAAGCTTGTGAAACGTATCCATGCGAAGATCCGTCTCAAGACCAAGACCCAGTTTCTGATTCCATACATTTTTGATATAGATCAACAGCAGCTTAACGATTAAGAGTCCCAAAAACACAGCTGCCAGATGCCAAAACAACGTCATGGAATGTATTGCGCCATATTGTCCACTCAGTAAAAAGGAAAACACATTATCACTCTTTGGCTCATTTGACTGAATGATATAATCCACAAACATAGAAGTAAGTAGTGGCAGCATTAAATCCGCAGTTAATGCCAAAAAACTCATAATCTGTGTTATTATTGCCCGCCCAAAATACTTTTTCCAGTAGCGGAATCCAAATTTTAATACATCCATAGAAATTTAATCTCCTATTCTTTTACGGCCAATGTTGCCGGTGGTTTGGATAAAATACCATAGACCGGCATAATGCTGATCAGCGCGTGAACCACATAGAGACAAACCAGTAAAATCAGTGCTGACCACCACGGAAAATTCATGGCGATTTCAAGCGAAGGAATTGAACCAATGAACTGAATGACTCCACAGGTGAGAGCTACAGCCGGGAGCGAAGTATAACTCGTAACTAAGATCATCTCCAGCATAAATGCCTTCAGTATACTGCCGCGCGAGATACCGATCAGCCGGTAGACCGTCAGCTCCTCGCTTCTTGATGTCGCATTGGACTTGATCGTAAAGTAGACCATGACAAGCGAGATAATGGCGATTGCAATCGGAATCAGTTTCTTGGCATCCATATCGCTTGAATATTTCTGCTGATATTCTTTGATCTGATCTTTTGCCGGAATGGACAGATTCAACTTGAACGCTTTTCCATAGTCACTTCCATTCTCCTCGAGATAATCATATGTCTCCTGCGGATTGTCACAGTAGATATAGGTAACTTTATTTTCATAGATCATCACATTGCGAATATCAATACAGCCCTGATCTGAGAGTACGTAGTCATATCCCAGCCCATCCGGAATGGTTCCCGCTACCTGATAGGTCATGACCGTATCCGTTCCGATGTCAACCTTGCTCTTATCTTCCAGATTTTCATACAGTGTCTTGCGCACCAGAACCTCATCCTCTTTCAGAGAGGTATCCGCAAATTCATCCTCAACATCTGCCTGAAGCTCAGCCACACTTGCAATCTTGTATCCCTTCGCACTGATTCCCAAGAGTACATTCTGACTGCAATAGATACTCGGTTCTTTTGTATCACAGATTCCCACAATCGTCAGCTGTGTGTCAACAGCGGAAATCGCAATCTTCATGCCGAGATAAGACTCCTCCTCTTTGTGCAGAGAGGCAACCGAAGTTCTCGTCGCCGCCAGTTTTGCCAGAATGCGCTTATCCACCACAACCTCCGTCTGTTTTTTCGGCATCTGTCCGTAGACCAGATCACTCTCTGACAGATGCTCCGGTGAGACAAATGAAAAATCCTCAATCTTTTGCGTTAGATTGATCAACTGTTTATATCCGTCTCCTGTCAGATAAATGCTGGCGGTCGGCATAAAGAAGGGAACTCCCCGCTTACCATCGCCAAAAAACTCCTCCAAAAGATCCATTCTCTTCATGCGGTCATTCGTTGAAAATCTCGCTCCGGCATTCGAAAAAATCATTTCTACATAGTGGTCATCCGTTGCCACGATTGTCGATTCATTCACCGTAAATGTATTGATAAATTGTGCCATTGTCACGGACAAAAGGACGGCTGTCACCAACAAGATGGTTATGATAAATGCCTGTTTCTTTCCCATCATCTGTATATTTTCCACCGCCATGCGCATGATCTCTTTCCTTCCCAGATGCGCAGATCCCTTGCTCTTTAGCTTTGGCAGATCATAAGAAAAATTGTCCACCTCTTCCATGTCCAGAGTCGGCCGCTCTTCGTCCAACATTTGAACGCCATTCTCCACACCCTCAATCAAAATATCACAGTCCATGTGATTTTGAATGTAGAGCTTGCCGTCTCTCCACGCAAAACTCAGCTCAATCTTTCTAGGAATATCTTCTCTTCGGTTGTACATCCGGAATTCCGCCCATTCATCCGAAAGATCCGTTCTCTCAAGTTCCTTCAGATAGATGTTTGAATCGTCACTTCTCTCATAGGAATCCAGCGGATCATTCGGCTCATCGCGGACGATTTTCCCATCGCACACCTCAATGATTCGATCGGCAAAAAATTTGGCGATTCTCTTTTCGTGTGTGACAAGAAGAACCAGACACTCTTTTGAGATATTTTTCAAAATACTCATCGTTCGGAGTGTATTTTCCTCATCCAGATTTCCTGTCGGCTCATCCGCGAAAATAACATCCGGTGACTTGACCAGTGCGCGGGCAATGGATACTCTCTGCTGCTGACCGCCCGAGAGCTTCGAGACATGTTTCTTTTTATATTTTTCAATCCCCAGCATCTTCAACACATAGTCAACACGCTCTTCTTTTTCCTCTTCGCTCAGATCATACCGGTTGAGAGCTAACTTGATATTATAAGATACCGGATAATCTTTCAGGAGATAGTAATTTTGAAAAATATAGTCAAAGTGGTCATTTCGAATCGGCTCCATCACTTTGGGATCATACTTTTTTATCTCTGTATCATTGATCCGGATGGAACCGTCCGCAAAGGTATCAAGACCTCCGATCGTATTTAGGAGTGTCGTCTTTCCGGAACCACTTTCTCCCAAAATACACACTAATCCTGTCCGGTCAAGCTCAAGGCTCACATCGTTCAATACATGCTGCTCATTTTTCTTCCCCTTGTTGTAATATTTATGTAAATTCTTTACCTCAATCATGCGTTCAACCTCCCTTTCAATAAGCGATTAAAGAACAATACGGTCAAAAAGATCAGTAATCCGTTGTATGCAAAATAGGAAAGATATGCCGCAAAATTAAAGTACCACATCATCTCACAGATAACCGGCACACCGGCCAGCCTCAGCACCCACATTGCCGCCATCGTCAAAACCACAGCAAAAATCGTATAACTTCCCATTTCAAAATAACTAATTTTCCGTATGATATTCATCTTCATACCGATGAATTTGAGAACAAAATAGTCTTTAATCCGTATTTTCATAAGAGAGCGCAAAATCAACACTTCCGCGAGCAAAAGAATAAACAGTCCAAAAGCCGATATTCCGATAATCGTCAGTCTCTGGGAAACCTTTTCCTGATTGTAGTCAATGACACTGATTCGATAACTGCTGATTCCCTCATAGCCCATCCGCTTTAATTTTCTGAGGACAACATCCGTCTTGGCATAATTGGCAATATAGACCGATGCCTGTGTGCTCTGTTTTTGATAATACTGCTCAAAAAAATCTTTGCTGACTTCAATAAAATCACTCGTGCTCGCATGACCCTGTGCCTGCGGGAAGACAAAAAGCACATCCTCTGTCTTTTCTCCGATGAGATCCCCTTTATCGTTGCGCGGCTGCGTTGTATAGGGAACCTCCCCTGCCTCCGGTCCTTCTTCCAATGCCGCGGACACACGTGCCTCCACACCGTTCAGATCTTCACTGATAATAGGAATCATCTTTCTCTTAATTCGATAATCACCATAAGACTTATCATATTTATACATCAGCCGGAATTCATCCGAGTCCAGTGCCGATGCAAGAGAGCGGCACAGCGCTGTCGAGAAATATACCTGCGTGGAAGTTTCCTTTAAGATTCCCACGATTTTGACATTCATACTATAATATTGATTCGCATCCCAGATATTTTTCGCCATAAAATAGCAGAGCTTTTCTGTGTCCAGCACCGAAGTGTCGTTGGAGTATAGAACAATTTCATTCTGGGATACCGGAAGTCTTCCGGCCACAAGATCTTTCTCCGAAATGGCTTCCGCTGATTTCATATACCGGTTCTCATTCAAAAACGTGAGCGTCTTGGTTGCCGTGCTGCTGTCACCGTCACTGCTTTTACTCTCACTATCCTCTTTAAAACGACGCCGGCGCGATGGATCACTGTATACATATTTATAGTCCTGACCCTCTTCCAGATAAAAATTGATATCATCTGCCACGTCCCACAGATCGACCGATTCTACGTATCGGATTTTTTTCAGCGCATCTTTATCTTCCTGTGTCAGTTCCGCTCCATCCGAGCGCTTGACAACAAGCCGTCTCATATCCTCTCTCTGAAAGGCACTCTGTGAGTAGTTCCTCGTATAGTAGTCATCTCTGTGTTGAAACAGCTCTCCCACAAAAAGAAACGATGCCACTGCGATTACCAGCAAAAAGGAAGTGAACATAACCGCTCTTCCCTTTTGTGTTTTCCGGTTTCTCATAGCAAATAACCGGGCGAGCCGGTTCTCCCACTTTCTGTCTCTTTGTATTTGGCCGTCACTTCTTTTTTCCACAACATCAACCGGTGCCTGCTCCCGATCATTTTCTGCATTTTCATTCACCCCGACATCGGAAATGATCTGACCGTCATGCACTCGAATTTTTCTTGTGACATATGCCTCCGCCTGATCGTAGTTGTGTGTGACCATAATGACCAGATGATCCACCGCCAGCTCGCTCAACAGACGTATGATCTGCTGCCCCGTCTCGCTGTCCAGATTTCCCGTGGGCTCATCCGCAACAATAATTCCTGTATCCTTGGCAAGCGCTCTGGCAATCGAGAGCCTCTGTTTTTGTCCGCTCGAGAGCTCCGATGCCCGATGTGTCTCATAGCCATCCAGACCGACCTGCGTCAGATATTTCATCGCTGTCTCCTGCGCTTTCGTCTCTTCCACTCCCATCACAAGCAGCGCACTCATGACATTGTCCAGAGCCGTATAGTGACCGATGAGACTATAGTCCTGAAAAACATATCCGATCTTCGTGCGTCGGTATTCCTCCCAATCCTCGTCATCATACTGAAAAGTTGGGGAACCGTCTACAAACATTTCCCCCTCATCAAAGGTGTCCATTCCTCCGATAATATTGAGCAAAGTCGACTTTCCGCTTCCACTCTCTCCTGTAATCGCCACAAATTCACTGTCGTAAAATATCAGATTGACTTTTCGAAGCGCCTGTGTGACCGCTGTCTCGGAGTAATAGCTCTTACTAATCCCCTGAAGTTCAATCCTTGCCTTCTTCACCTTACCATATCTCCTTTCTCTGTCTGCTGTCCGCTCTCTGCGAATCCCTTTCGATATCCGCTCGGAGAACAGCAGCGCAATTTTTTAAATTGTCTTGAAAAATGCTCAACGTTGTCATATCCACACTGTGCTGCAATTTCTGCCACAGACAAATTTGTACTGTTTAACATATTTGCCGCATGGGAAATTCTTCCCCAGATAATATCCTGCTGTATGGTTCTGTGAAAGAAATCTTTGTACAGATGCTGAACATAGGAAATACTAACCCCCAATTTATCCGCCATCTCCTCTGCACCTTCGGGCTGATATTCATAGTTCAAAATCTTCTTTCGTATATCCACCAGCTGCTTGTGGTAAAGCATCATTTTGTTTCCGTTTTTCTGTGCAAATGAATATAGATCGCTAAACTTATAAAAAAGAGTATGTGCCATCTGATCTACAATTTCTTTGTGATGAGGTCCTACGTCAAACACCTCATCTAACAGCCTGGATGTCATGTCTGTAATACTTTTATTGTTGGGAAGAACCATCGGTGTATTAAAAGGAATCTTCAGCCTCTTAAAAAAAGAATCTTCGCCCTCTATGTCAAAATGGATCCAATCATTTACAAAATGACCATCTTTTTTTCTGTAGATCTGAGGGTCTCCCTTTTTGTACAACAGATACGTCCCCGCCAGAACCGTCTGGTATTCTCCATCCAGCTGTACCTCCGTTGATCTTCTAAAATGCAGGAACAGATAATCCCCTGACCCGTTTGGCCGGTTGACATCAATGCCAAGCGCATTTACAAAATTGTATCCCAGCATATGAACCTGTATCAATCCTCCTCCTCCTTTCCGTACAGAATAAATCAAGTTTAAATAACAGTTTTCATCATTTATGGAACCCCCTTCATTTACTTGTTTTTCATGTTTTCTTGATATTCTTATGATTTTATTATAACAAGAAAAATCAAATTTGCAATATATAATTTACGTAATTTATCAAATTTCACTCTAAATAAGAACAAAAAAGTTTTTCTTACCTGAACCGATAAGAAAAACTTTTTATTCTTATATCTCTTATGTCTTTATTTTTTCAACATCAGAGGCATTAAAGTACCCAGAGAAAATCTCTTGAATCTTTAAAATATTCTTTGCCCGGAATCCAATTTTATGTAATTGGATTTTTCACAACTTAGTTTCGGTCGATTGTGAAATCTGTGATGGTTCCGGCACCGGAAGATTGATCGGATGTGGAATACTTCTCGACTGTAACCGTTATACTGCTATCTCCCTTCACTTTAACTGTTCCATCGGTTGTTTTTATCGTAACGGTTTTTCCGGATGAATCCTTCACCGTTGCCCCATCAGAGACATTTAATTCTTTCAAACTGCAATCTTTTGTTACCGTCCAGCTAGTACCGGATGAGAGGTTCATCGTCACTCCCCCATCTCCTGTATAAGTTGTATCGTTGACAATCGTTCCGGTATAATTTGTGTTTGTTGTAAAATACAATGTAATATTACTGATTCCATCACAGGAAATATCTCCCTTGAGCTGTTCGTTGATCGCTGTAAACGTTACATTACCTCCGTTGGATCCCTTTTCTCCCCAGTTATTGCTTCCATCGTTTCCTGCTGCCGTCAAAAGGGCATTGTTATCGCTGTCAAAGTCCAGATTTGTATTGTAGAGAACAATATTGGCATCCGTATTTGTGACATAAAACATAGAACCACCGGAGATTTTTGATTTCAGTGTGCTGTCCTGACACTCAAAGTCAGCCGATCCCTCACTGCTGTCCCCTGATGTGCTCTGATACAAAATCACTCCATTGGCAACATCCTCACTTGCCTTATTTGCACTTCCAGTGAGTGTACATGCCTTTATGCGGACCGTATTCAGGCCCTCCATACCCACAATCTGTGCACCGGTTGACTCACCGGTTGTATTGGTCACTTCAATCGTGCCGGTTGAGTAAATTAATGGGGAACCCTGACCGGATGTGCTGAGCTTACTGCTGTCCACCGAGACCGAACCGCCTCCCCGGTCAGTTGCCAGCGCTGCACAGTGTTCACCGGTTGTTGTAATATCCATATTAGCGGCAACAACCGTTCCTCCATATGTTGCATCCAAACCTCTTGAAGAGTTTCCGGTTGTATGAATTGTCACATTGGAAGCTTTGATTTTGGAATCACTGCCCGTCGCGAAAATCGCATTGGATCCCTCAGAGTCTGATGTGATTGATGTGTTTGAAATATTAACACTACTCTTCTCCGTTGCCGCCACACTTGCATTTAAAGCATAAAAATTGCTCTGGTCTGCACTGCTTGTATCTCCGGATTTTGTAATTTTAGCATTGGTAATGGTATAACTTCCGCCATTGGTTGCCAAAACTACATTTTCATCAGACTGAGAGGAAGCCAGGGTTTCTGACTCCTGGCTTCCATCGTAGGTCTCTTCTGAATCGTCTGCTGTGTTCGCACTGCTGAGTGTCGGTGCGGAATCACTTTCCGGACCACCCTGTCCATCACCATCCGGTTTATCTGGTGGTGCACCTTTTTCTGAACCTCCGATGGCTCCTCCCGATACGCTCGGGCCTCCCATTCCACCTCCATGATTGCCTTTTCCTTTTCCTGAATTCATGAAAGTTCCAATCCCAAAACCAATGGCAATTCCCACTACTAAAAGAACCACGCCAATGATTATCTTTACACTGTTTTTCATAACAATCCCTCCTATCTTTTTTGGTTTGTTTTATGTTATGATCCTATCATACATGAACTTTTTGAACAAAAAAAGTACAATATGTAAGAATTGTGTTTTTATGATAAATTATATTGATGACTGTCCTGCATAAATTTCTCTTCATTATATAAAATAACCAGGTCAGTGATTTCGTTTTCTTCTTCCTGCATCTGCTCAAGATAAGTAAATACACTCTCATTTGCATACCGAAGATCTGTCATCCAGATCGACTCATAGTTCTGTGTCAGATAAGGCAGCAATGCGTTGCTGTAAGAATCCTTTATCATAAATAGTTTTTTCCCATTTTTCGTAGGCGTATGGATTTTTGCCAATCCATAATTTCCTCCCATAAAATAAGAATATTTATCTTCTGTCTTGAGTTTTTCCTCAACATACAGCCCTTGTTTTTTCTCCTGTTGGGGAAGATCCACCTTTGTCTTTTCTGCCGAGGGAATACCTTTCACTTCAATTTCATCTGCTTTACCAAATAAATGAATCTTATTGTACGTTGTGCCAAGAAAATCCGTGCAGACAATCTTCGTTTCTTCTGGCAGAACAATGGTCTCATCCGGTGTCAATGACTGCATGAGCGCCCGGTATCCATACATAGCGCCCTCCGTAGTCCAGTGATGATCCGTCCGAAAATAGATATATTCATCTGTATGCTTTGCTAACTCCTCTTCTAAATCCAGTACAATCTCGCTGCTGTTTTTCACCGCCTTACGGACATGATCCTTCATCTCTTTTTGCTTTTTGCTTCCCACTGCAAAAGGGGGAAGATCATCAGAAAAGACCGTCTGTTTTGACGGAATAAAAACCATGCGCACATGATCTTTTCCCAATCCCTTGCTCGCCTGATTTAAAAAATCCTTTAAATACTGAATATTTTCCTGTATCTGAACATCATCAAAATCCGAATCCGAATATTTTTCTATCAACCGATTGTTTTTTGCCAGATAAACCTTGTGTATTTCCCTTTTGCCACAGATATATTGGTACATTGCCTGGACTCCGACGGATTGATCCCTGGCGGGAAACTGGTCATTTAAATAGGTCTCAAATTCTCTCTCCCACTCAGATGACATCAATTTTTTGCCACTCACTGGCGGAAATTGTGCAAGATTTCGATTCTCCCTCTCTGAATAGCTTCGATCCGGACATAGGAAATGCAACACTCCCAGTGCCAGCAGTATACCACCAATCAGCAAAACGTTTAGGATTTGAACTATTTTCGTAAAATGCCCTGGCTTCTTTGTGCGTTCCATTTCTTCCTCCTGTCCTTTTCTAAAATCGAAAATATAAAAACGGATTGTAAGTATCGGAAACAATGCATGCGATACAAAGCAACAGCAGTGCCGCTGTTCCAAACAACTGTGCAATTTTCACTGCGTAAGGAAATCGTTTCATGCTTTTTTGCATCAACCGATGCATCAGGGATGTCATAGAGACCGCCCCCAAAACCCACACGCCTGAGTAACTGATGGCTCTGTACACTGCCTCATTGTGAATGAGTCCAACACCATTTACTCTCCCCAGAAAAGGAAATAAAGCAGCAAAAAAATCCAACGGTTTCTTCATATCGACAATCGAAAAGATTCCCCAACCGATCACAACCACAAACATCGTATACAGCCATGAAAAAATTTTGGGTATCTTCACTAAAACCTTTCCGAGAAAAACTTTCTCCAAAATTAAAAAGAATGCATAATAAATACCCCATAGGACAAAATTCATGGAGGCTCCATGCCACAGGCCGGTAAGCATCCAAACAGCCAAAAGATTGACCATCTGCCTTGCCACTCCCCGTCGGTTGCCTCCCATCGGGATATATACATATTCACGAAACCAGCTTCCCAGACTGATATGCCATCGTCTCCAGAACTCAGTAATGGATTTAGATTCATATGGATATTGAAAGTTTTCGGAAAAATGAAAGCCAAACATCCTTCCCAATCCAATTGCCATATCCGAGTAACCTGAAAAATCAAAATAGATCTGTAGTGAAAATGCCACAAGTCCGATCCACGCATCCGCTGTTGACAAACTGGATCCATCTAACAAACGAATTTCATCCCAGAGAGAACCAAATGAATTTGCGAGCAGAACTTTTTTTCCCAACCCCACAACAAATCGGTTCAATCCTTCCGAGAGATCTTCCCATGTCTCCTCTCTATCATCTAATTCTTTTTGTACCGTCTCATACCTCACGATGGGTCCTGCAATCAATTGAGGAAACATCGCAATATATGTAGCGAACGAAAGGATGTGATGATTTGCCCCGGTCTTTCCCCGGTAAACATCAATCAGATACGACATCGCCTGAAATGTATAAAAACTTATTCCTATCGGAAGAGCCAGTGCCATAAAAGAAATCGTTTGGCCTGTCAAGACCTCTATGCCATTCAAAATCATCCGCTCATATTTAAATACTGCCAGAGTACCGAGATTTAATAAAATGGCACTGACCAATACCGCCTTTTTTCTCTTTGGAGATTGTGTGCGTTCCAGCAGAAGACCCGCCATAAAATGAATCAGAATCGATCCGATCATCAGAAAAAGATACCTCGGTTCTCCCCATGCATAGAACAGAAGACTGAATAAAAGAAGAACCGCATTGCGCATCCATTTGGGAACAAGATAGTAGAGAATCCCCACACAGGGAAGAAATACTGTCAAAAAAATAATACTGCTAAAAACCATACTGTTATTTCCGCCTAAACTAATTTTTTAAATGTACTCACTGCTTTTTTATTACCGGACGTATCCAGGACAAACAGATAGACATATTTTCCTTTACTTCCCACCGCAGCATGGTTTAACAATTTTTTTCCTTTATCTGAAAAATAATTTTCATTGCTCTTTTTCTCATTTGAGACAAAAGTTTTCAAATTCTTAACAATCGTTGCCACCTCTTTTTTATTCTTCGCCTCGCAGACAAAACAAATCCTTTCTTCACTTGAATCGGCATGACGAAAAGCAGTATATTTTGAAAAATATTTTGTCGAGACACCAAGTACACTGCTATATCCACCAAATACATTTTTTATCTTCGTATTGATTTTGTCCTTGCTGCCCAGTCCATAGTTTTTTCCATATGCTTTTTTTACCTCGGATACAATTTTTTGATCCGTTGTTTTCTTTGCCGCACGGCTTGGAAAAGTTTGTACCATCGATGCAAAGATCACTGTCAGAATACACAGGCAGGCCACCAAAAATATCCGAATACAAATTTCCTTTTTCATCCTCTTTACGTTCTCCTTTTTTCCTTTTTCTGTTATCTCTGTAACCAGCGAAACAATGCTGCTCCAATAATCAATAAATAGCCCAGTATACTGTAAATATCCGGAATCTGCCCCAAAAAGACAAAGCCAAGCATGGCAGCAAAAAGTATTTGCGAATAGTCAAACACCGAAATTTCTTTTGCCGGCGCATAAGTATAGGCAGCCGTAATATTAATCTGTCCCCCCATTGCGGCAATCCCGGCAAGAATTAAAAACATCCACTGCCACCACTCCATCGGATGATAGGCAAATAGTATGTAGGGAAACGTCATCAAAGTAGAAAAAGAAGAAAAGAAAAAAACAATCAGTGGTCCTCTCTCTCCCCGATTTCCCAGTAGCCTCACAAAAGTATAGGCAATTCCTGCCCCCAGGCCACCCAGTGCCCCCACTAGTGCATAAACAAATTCAACCCGAAAGGATGGCTTCATCACACAGATCGCCCCAAAAAAAGCAACCAGAACGGCAAACCACTCTTTCGCATTCGCTTTTTCTTTTAAAATCATCCACGAAAAAACAATGGCAAAAAACGGAGATAATTTGTTCAACATATTGGCATCCGAAATATTCATTTTATCAATGGCATAAAAATTGCAAACAAGTCCGACACATCCACAAAAGGATCTCAATAACAAAAATGGAATGCTTCCTTTTTGAATTTTGAATTTTTCTTCTGTTCTCATCAAAATGGCTGCCGCCACAAACAATGCTACGATATTCCGGAAGAATGCTTTTTGAATCGATGGAACATCACCGGACAGCCGGACAAAAAAACTCATCATAGCAAAACAAAATGCCGCGAGTAATATATGAATGACTCCCTTTTTTTTCGCTGTCATTTCAGTCGTTCAGTCCATTCTGCCTCTTTAAATCCAACTAGAACAAAATTGTCCCCAATCATCAAAGGTCTTTTAACCAGCATGCCATCCGATGCCAAAAGGTCATACTGTTCCTGTTCGCTCATGGCAGGAAGTTTGTCTTTAATCTGCTTTTCTCTGTAAATCATTCCACTTGTGTTAAAAAATCTTTTTAGTGGCAGTCCGCTTTTTTCGTGCCACTGCTGAATCTCTGCAGCACTTGGATTTTGCTCAACAATGTTTCGATCCTGGTATTTCACACCGTTTTCATCCAGCCACTTTTTTGCCTTTTTACATGTACTGCACTTTGGATATTCCAAAAAAATCATAATTACACCTCTTAGCTAAGTTAAAAAAGAAGTACCTTTCTAAGTACTTCTCTTCAAGAAACAAGTGAGGCATCGGGGACTCGAACCCCGGACAACTTGATTAAAAGTCAAGTGCTCTACCACCTGAGCTAATGCCCCTTATTTA
>ONNE01000100.1 GCA_900319095.1 uncultured Eubacteriales bacterium
AAATGCAGGAAAAGGGACTTGAACCCTCATGGTATTGCTACCACACGGACCTGAACCGTGCGCGTCTGCCAATTCCGCCATTCCTGCGTACAAGTGATATATTAACAAAAAAGGTCTTGAATGTCAAGACCTTTTTTGTTTATTTTTATTCTGTTTTGTCACCCATTCAACGGAATGTGACGAATTTAATATACCTTGATGTTGTCGATACAGAAGACAGGATATGATTTTCCATCACGAACATAGACACCTTTTAGAATGCCGTTTCCATTCACACCGACCTCATGATCGTACAATTTGGTGCCGTCTGCCTTGTTGGTGATTACAACACTGGCCTTTTTGGTGTTCTGGTTTACCTGTACACTGATATGCGTCCACGTATCCTTGGCGATCGTCACCTTCTGCTCAGCATCATCGTTCACCGTCCAAACTGTGTCATTGGTTGTTTTTAATTTTAGGATGTAACCACTATCAGCGCCATCATTCACGACATTATTAGAATACTTCAAGTCCGTTCCACTGATTACAAATTGTGTTTCATTATTGTTTCCTGCGGTCAGCTTCACATCCATCTCAACACTGTAAATTGCGCCCACATCTTCATTGACACCAAAATCAGAATATACACCTCTGGAATTCTGACTTGCCGAAGCAAACTGAATCCACTTATTGGTTCCGTCAGCCTCCAGAGTCACTCCAGGCTGATAATTCGGAGATATCCATCCCGTCGTATCCGTTGCCTCATCAAAATCTTCTTCATAGATGTAGGAAACTTCACCGACGTTGATAATATAATCTATGGAAATATCACCGTAGGTCGCGGTCAATGTCACTTTCACGTTTCCAGACTCCGGTGCTGTCACCACACCGGTAGCCGGATTGATCACATCCTCATGATCCGATGTCCATGTGATCGCTGTTCCGGCAGCGGTCTTCGCCGGCAGTGAAAGAGTGGTCGACTCAGGAATCTGGCGGATTATATCAGCATCATATGCATCTACTAAAACCTCAAATTCTTTCTCTATGCTCTCCGAACCTTTCGAAACCGTAACAGTCAGTGTGACGGTCTTCTCTTCATCCGGCTGTGTCACCTCAGCTGTCTGCCCATTGATGCGAATGACATCCTCATTCGAGGATTCCCACTCGAACTCAGAGCCGTACAGACCCTTCTGGTTCTCAATGGAAAAATCAGTAAATACCTCTTTTGGTACACTGAGCTTTGATGCGTCATACTCGACTGCCTCTTCATCGGTCGCTGTCACTTTTGAACCCCAGATATAGACTGAGTCCGAACCCAGTGCCGTAAAGACCATCGTCTTGTCACCACCGGTGATCTGTCCGCTCGGTTTACTGTCCTCTTCAAACTGCTCCAGCACAACACCCCGATAGGTAATATCTCCCGCTGTGATCGTAATTTTATTGTCCTCAAGCTTCCAGGTACCGCTGAGAGAACCGGTCACTGTACCGTCCTCATTCAGACTCAGCTGCGTGCTCTCATTGTACGTGTAATTGCCCACTGCCTTGACCGTCTGTGTCTTATGCATGATAAATTCATAATCACCGACCACCTGTGCCCGGCTGTAGTGATCTGCCATCGTCTCTCCGTGATAATCATACGGTGTATAGAGCGGCCATCCATCCTCTGTAAAGAACATCTGGTGCACTTTTACCATATGCGTTCCCGGATTGGCTGAGTTATCGGAAAACTTATTGTGGTAGACAAGGAAATACTTGCCGAGATCCTCATCGTAGAGGGCGGAGTTTCCACCCATGGAGGTATAGGCATAGTCCATATAGCTGAATTTATAGTGATACTGAACCAGTGTTCTTCCACCACTCAGGGCATCTTTGCCTGCCACATTCACAAACGGACCATCCGGATTTTCCGAGCGGGCATAACTCATCTGATAGGTACCGGTGCCTCGAAGAGCTCCGGTTGAAACCCAGAGATAATAGTAGTATCCCGTGCTCGAATTCTTATTTGGAGCCTTTAACACATACGGTCCCTCACCATAGTTGACAGCTGTCACAGTCTTGCCAAAATAAGGGTCGGTATTGTCCTCTGCACTGTATTTATAGTTGTAATCCGGATCGCGAAGTCCTGTCTCCGGATTGAGCTTCAGAATATTGACTGTCGCGCCACCGGTAAATGAACCATATGCCAGATACAGATTTCCTTTATCATCGTAATACGGATTTGGATCGATGCCGGATAGTGTGTCTTTTCCCGTCGTATTTTTATAGCGATCCGGAATCGCCTCGCTGTCCGTCATACCAAGTGCCTCGCGAATGTTCGTCTTCTCGATGTCTGCATCCGAGAAGAAATCGGCACAGACAATCATGCCCTCCCAGTCATACGGTCCGGTCGGAGAATCCGAACTGAGCATACCGATCGCTGTCTTATCAAAAGCAGCACCGCTAATTGATTTCTCTCCGGTCGCGCAGACATAGATGCAATATTTATCCATCTCTTTGTTGTAGATCATATCTCCGGCCCACAGGTTATCTGCTACTATATTTCCGCCTACGTAGTCAAACAGAGGCTTAACCTCGTTCCCTTTATTTCTAAAGAGGCTGAAACCGGATGTCGATGTGCTAAATTCCTGCAGATCAACGGATTTTGCCTCGCCCATCTGTGTTCCCACAACATAATAGGCCTCATCCAGTGGATCTTTAAAAATGGATGGATCGTGAATCGCAACGGTATCTTTGGTCACTTTGACACTCACGGTCTCCTTGGTGTTACCGCAGACAATATCAACATCTGTCTCACCGGTTCCAACTCCGATGAGCTGGTTCCACTCATCCTTGGAAACCACTCCCTCTTTGGCCGGCTCAAAGTCAACCGCATAGATGGAATCCTCCGGCTCAACGCTGTAGAGTTTATTATTGTTCACGACCGGCTGTGGATTTTTCGCTGTCTTGTTCACCGTGTAGCTCTTTGTCTCGCTGACAGAGAACGAGGTGATCGCTGGATAAATCGTCACCTTACAGGTTGCTTTCTTTCCATTCGATGTCGAGACAGTGATCGTTGCCGTTCCCTCATCTGCCTTTGCCTGAATCGTACCGTCCTGCGATACTGAGACAACACCCTCATTGGAGGAAGACCATGTCAGAGACTGATCCACCGCATCCAGCGGATAAACCGTAGCTTTCAACTGCTTGGTGCTGCAATCCAGTTCCTCATCCTCGGAGGATGCGAGACCAATGACTTCGGAACTCAGAACAACCGAAGTGGCAGCGACCGGTGTCGCAGTCGGTACCGGTGTCTCCTGTGTTTTTCCGCTGTCCGGTGCGGTAGTCGGTGCCGTGGTCGGTGCCGGTGTCACAGTCGGTGCCGTGGTCGGTGCCGGTGTCGCCGTTGCCTTTGTTGTTGTCGTTGTTGTTGACTTAGCCTTTACCGTCACTTTACAGGTGTATTTTTTCTTGCCCACCTTGGCAACAACGGTTGCCTTTCCTTTCTTCTTTGCGCTAATTACAACACTTTTCTTTTTCTTTTTGGTCAGTTTTATGTACTTCTTACCTGACTTGATTGACCATTTTGCCTTTTTCTTTGAGTTTTTCAGTGTGAGCTTCTTTGTCTTGCCCACAGTCAAGGTTATCTTCGTTGCCGAGAGCTTAACCTTTTTCGTAGCGGCCGCTGACTCACTTGTCTGAGCCACCCCCCCAATTCCGAGAGAGAGAGCCAGTGCAAGAGCAATCGACAGCCCTTTCTTAAACTTCCTCATACTGCTTTTTTCTCCTTTCATGATCATTTACTAAACAGTTGATATGTAATATCTTATCACATATTGTACAAATTTTAAAGTAAAACTTACACTATATTGAGAAACTGTCGACCTTGGTTTTCAGAGAAGAAATACTGTTCATCACTTCGTCTGTCTCCACCGAAACATTTTCGCCCGCCCCGGCAATTTCCTGAAGATTGCTGTTGACGGAATTAATCGCCAGATTCAGCTCATTCTGGGAATTTTCAATCGCTGCAATCGTGTCCGTGATATCCTTGATGGACGCAGACAATTCTTCAGTAGACGAGCCGATTTCCTCACTGATCTGTGCATAGTATCCGGCATCCTGCTTATAATCTCCGGCAAGAGTCTCCAGCCCCTCATAATCATTCAGAACCGTCGTGTCGATAAACTCAAGGATCTTAGAACTCTCATTTGACAATTGCTCAACATTCTTTAATACTTTATTGGTCAGATCTGTGACCTTATCAATCTCGTTCGTTGTGTCCTGACTCAGCTGGGAGATCTCTGTGGCGACAACCGCAAAACCTTTTCCGGCCTCTCCCGCGCGGGCCGCTTCAATGGAGGCATTCAGGGCAAGGAGACTGGTCTGCTCCGCAATCGCCTGAATCGCAGCTGATACGCCCACGATATCCTCAATCACTTTAGCCCCATTGATGGCATCTTCGAGTTTCTTTCTGCTCTCTCCCGCAACAACAACGGCATGATCTTTGTTTTTCAGCATCGAGGAGGCAACTTCGCCCACTCTGTTTTGTGTATCTTTTGCCCTCTGTGCCATCTTCTGGGCATCTTCGGCCAGACCGCCGACAGCGGTTGATACCTCCGTACAGGTTTTGCTGATCATCTCAATGCTCTGTGTCTGATTCTCAACATTGGCTCCCGTCTGCTGCATCGTCGCACTGACGGTCGTGATGTTTTCACTCATCTCATTGATCTGATCATTGGCACTATACATCGTCTTCTCAATATAATCGGACTCCTCTTTGGTCTTGCGGATCGTATCCAGAAACTCTTCCTTTAAAACACTGATGAGATAGCGGATTTCTTCTACTTCATTTCGGGGTGTGACCGCATTCTCATGAGAAACCATCTTGTCATGAATAAACTGCTTCATCTCCTCCATCGGTGAGAGCTGTCTCTGAATCAAAAATTTCATAATCAGAATCACAACGAGAATGCTGACCACTGCCAGGATAACACAGGCAACAATCAACGAATTAAGAGGTTTGACAACCTGGTTCTGAATGGTCGTCATAGCAAAAACCCAGTTACAGGAATCAATCACAGCCGACGCAAAATAGGTCCTCTTTCCATCGTAATCTTTTTCCAGGATCACATCCGTGCCCGGTGAAGAGACCAGTCCGGAGAGCTCCGGCATCTTCTCACCCAGTGAGACCGCCGTGTCCTCACCCGGAAGATATTCCTCATTCGGATGACTGACAAAATTTCCACTGGCATCTACTAAAAATCCATAACTGCCATCTTCCTTTGCCGAATTAGCCACGACTTCATTGATCGTGTTCAAGGTGTAATCTGCCCCAATTACCGCATAGAGTTCATCCTCAATGTAAATCGGACAGGCGATGGTTATGCACATTCCTCCCACCAAAACATCCATATACGGATCGGTCACAACGGTATCCTTCATCTCCTGCGCTGACTGATACCAGCCCCTCTGCGTCGGATCATATCCCTCCGGTGTTGTGGCATCCAGATTGGACTGGACAAAATCTTTTTTCGATGTTCCTATGTACAGATTCAGAAGTTCCCCTCGGTCTTTCGCAAAAGAGCTCACAATATCCTGCATCTGTTCGGTCGTCGGATTCTGCTTTGTTTTCATCGCCCCTGCGAGAAGACCCTCTCTGACTCCCTCAACCATGGTTTTCTCGCTGGCTATCCATGTATTGATCTGCTCGGCATAGCGCTGCGCACCGATTTTCATCTCTTCTTCCGAATTTTTCATAATGCTGTTTCCGGAAATCAGAATCGATACGATACCCAGCAAAATCATAGCCACCGCAATCACAACACTGACAGCTGCTGTCAAAGTACCTTTAATTGTCTTAAACATGATGCCCTCCTCATTAAATTGTGAATTTTCCCTAAACTCTATTTGTATTTTATTATTATATCATAAACATTTCTTTAAGAAAAGCAGAATCTTGCCGGTCTTAAATAAAAAAACGGATCGAAGCAATACACTTCGATCCATCGATATCGTTCTATTCCACAGCACCGGCTTCCTCTTCCTGTGGCATTTTGTCTTCCTTCGGCTTTTTCGGTTTTGGCGGCTGTGATAAAAACACCAGAATTGTCATAAGAATTGACAGCACGATCGGTGCCAGATAAACCGTCAGCTTAACCTCCTGCGTCACTGTATAGAGTTCTGTGTTGAACCAGACAATGACACCAAAATACACCACAAAGACGATCGTGCCGAGAACGGTGCCGATCACCCTTGCGAGCGTACTCTTTAATCCACCGAATTTCGCCCGGCAGATAAAAAAGACGAGCAAAAATGCGATGGCAGAGTCCAACAGTCCAAATAAAAGCATCGCCGGTTTCATAATCATTTTCAATCACCTCATGTGTTTGTTTTTTACAGATATCCTTTCAATGCCTTTTTCTTGATTTTTCCAATGTTGCAGGCAAGGATGATCGCTACGACTTTATTGCTCTTATTCAGATAAAAGCGAATCCGGTATTTTCCGTAGGTGACATCTCCGTATTTTTTGACTTTGTTTTTCTTGAGTCCCTTCATCTTGGTAAACGGATCTTTGGACGAGCATTTCTTCCATGATAAATCTCCGTACAACTTGTTGACTTTGGATTTTTTATTACCTACCTTGACACCACGATAAGTCGTCTTTTTCTTGCTGCCTCCGAGCCACTGACCGGCCCAGGCATATCCCTTGTCATAATTCTTTCTCTGGCAAAAATTCACGAAATTCTCTCCGTTGAATTTGCCAAAATCTTTTTTGCCCATCTTTGCAACCACGCTGAAGGTACATTTGAATTCTGTCTCCCAGACTTTTGCCGTGATCTCAGCCGTTCCTTTTTTTACTCCCTTGACCGATGCCGTAAGACCATTCCCTGTCACAACGGCCACCGTCTCATCCGAACTCGACCACACGATCTCACTCGCGTGCTCAAGAAGATACGTCTTTTTGGTCGTATCATTGGCCTCGTCTCCGGTTGCCTCAAGACTGAGTGTCAATGTCTTTTTCTTTCCATTCATAAGATGCACTGTAGTGTTGCTGATCTTCATCATGCTCACAATCGTCGTCACATCCACGGATGGTGTCGGCTCCGGTGTCGCTGTCGGCACTGCGGTCGGCTCCGGTGTCGCTGTCGGCACCGGCACCTCGGTCGTAACTGCCGAACCGGTCGAACCGGATGTGTCCGTGCCCGGCTTCAAAGAATCTTCTGCCTTGACACTCGAAAAGTCAGTCACGGTACCCGCAAAGAACAGTGCTCCGCACAGCATGAGAGCTACCCATTTTTTATTTCCCAAAACTTTCACTAGAATCTCTCCTTTCAAACCGGCAGGAATCTCCTGCCCTCTGCCTATGTATTTTGTCCAACATAAGCTGTTACCATCATATAACATTCCATGCTATTTGTCCAGCAGCAAAAATCATGCCAATTCGACAGCACCTGTGTACAATTGATAGTATCTTCCTTTTTTTTCAATTAATTCACGGTGTGTTCCGCGCTCAATAATCTCACCCTGCTCAAGAACCATAATACAATCTGCGTTGCGGACTGTGGACAGACGATGTGCGATGACAAACGTAGTCCGGTTTTTCATCAGTCTCTCCATGCCGTGGTCAATGTGCATCTCTGTTCGTGTGTCCACGGAGCTGGTCGCCTCATCCAAAACCAGTATCGGTGCCAGCGATATCGCTGCTCTGGCAATGTTGAGCAGCTGTCTCTGTCCCTGACTGAGGTTGATGCCATCTCCCTCCAAAACGGTGTCATACCCATCTTCCAGCCGCATGATAAAGGAGTGGGCACTGGCTGTTTTGGCCGCCTGCACGACTTCTTCATCCGTCGCATCGGGACGTCCATAGCGGATGTTTTCCCGGACGGTCCCGCTGAATAAATGAGTGTCCTGCAAAACCATGGCAATGTTGCTTCTGAGACTGTCCCTCTGATAGTCCCTGATATTGACTCCGTCAATGGTGATCGTTCCCTCATCAATATCGTAGAACCGATTCAGCAAGTTGGTGATCGTGGTCTTTCCCGCTCCGGTCGATCCGACAAAGGCAACTTTTTGCCCCGCATGGGCATACAAATTGATGTCTTTGAGAATGACTTTGTCGGGATTGTATCCAAAGGTCACGTGTTCCATGATCACTTCTCCCCGGATATCCTTCATCTCTCTGGCATCCTGTACGTCTTCTGTCTCCGGCTCCATATCCATGACAAGAAAGACTCTCTCCGCTCCTGCCAGAGCAGAAAAGATCGTATTTACCTGCATGGACAATTCATTGATTGGCCGGCTGAACTGTCTTGAGTAGTTGACAAAGATTGTCAATCCGCCAATCGTCAGAGAGTGCCTGAGCACAAACAGAGCTCCAATGGTCGCGGTCAGTCCATAACAGATCTGACCAATATTTCCCATGACCGGTCCCATGATGCTGCCAAAGAACTGGGCACGGATCTGCTTGCCCCGAAGGTCGTTGTTCAACTCTTCGAATTCCCCAACGGCTTTTTCTTCATGACAAAACACTTTTACTACCTTTTGTCCAGTCACAGTCTCCTCGATATAGCCATTGAGCGCTCCCAGTGCGTCCTGCTGATCGCGGTAGAATTTTGAGCTTCTCTTGGCAATGCTTCCACCTGACTTAAGCATCACTGGAACCAGTATAACCGTAATAAGTGTCAACCATATGTTTTCTGAGAACATAATTGCCAAAGTTCCCGCCACGCTGATGATTCCCGACAGAAGCTGCGTGATGGTGTTATTCATGAGCTCTCCGATGGTATCTACATCGTTGGTAAACCGGCTCATGATATCTCCGGTACTGTGTGTATCAAAATAGCGCACCGGCATTTTCTGAAGATGGTCAAACAATTCCTTTCGAATGCGGATCAGCGCTCTCTGAGAGACACCGATCATGATCCTCTGTTGAAAATAACTGGACACAATGCCAATCAGATAGACAACCATCATCGTCATGATCCCCTTGAACAGCTCCAGAGTCGCCCGGGCAATCAAAAGATCCTGTTCCGATGGCTGTGCTGCCACAATCTCCTGAAACGCCTTGGTCAAATGATTAATAATCGGTTTTAAAAGATACGATCCCGCCAGCATCGTTCCGCTGCTCGCAAGAACACAAAAGACAGCGATCACGATAAATCCGACATCTTTCTTCATATAGGAGAAGAGACGTCCGATCGTAGCGCCTGTATTCTTTGGCTTGCCCTGGGCCATCCCTCTTGGAGGACCACCCGGTCCACCCGGTCTCGGACTCATACTGCCACCTCCTCTTCTTTATCAATCTGCGAATAATATATTTCCTGATAAGTCTCACACTCTTTTATCAATTCCTCGTGACTTCCCTGCCCGACGATCTTTCCGTCGTCCATCACAAGAATGCGGTCCGCATCTCTCACCGAAGAAATTCTCTGAGCAATAATGAGTTTTGTCGCGTCTTTTAAGGAAGTTGAAAAGCTCTGGCGAATCTTCGCCTCTGTGGCCGTGTCCACCGCACTGGTACTGTCATCCAGAATCAAAATCTTCGGTTTCTTGAGCAGTGCCCTCGCAATACAGAGTCTCTGCTTCTGACCTCCGGACACATTTACGCCGCCCTGTCCCAGCTCTGTCTCATATCCATCTGTAAAATCCTTCACAAAGAGATCCGCCTGGGCGGCCTTTGCCATCTCATAGACTTCTTCATCTGTTGCGTTCTCATCCCCCCAGCGGAGATTATCCATAATCGTCCCGGAGAAGAGCGTATTTTTTTGTAGAACCATTGCCACGCCATTGCGGAGGTTCTCAAGCGAATATTCTTTGACATTCACACCATCCACGAGTACTTCTCCCTCGTCGCAGTCATACAGACGCGGAATCAATTGGACCAGAGAACTTTTTCCGGAACCGGTGGAACCGATGATTCCAATGACCTCGCCCGGATTGGCCACAAAATTGATATCGTCCAGCACATTGGTGCTGTGTTTTTTGTAATAGCGAAAACCGACATGGCGGAATTCAATCTGTCCCCTCTGTACTTTTTTCTCCTTTTGACCTGCCTCGTCATCATTCAGATCAATCCCGGTCGAGAGAACCTGTGTGATTCGCTGCGAAGATGCCACCGCACGAGAACCCTGAATGAAAATAAATGACACCATCATCAGCGACATGAGTATCTGTACCACATACGTGGTAAAAGCAGTCAGATCGCCCACCGGCATATCCCCGGCAAGAATCTGTTTTCCGCCAAACCATACAATTGCCAGCGTCGTGACATTCATCGCCAGCGTCATGATCGGCATGGCGGCAATGACAACACGCATCGCGCGAAGCGTTGTCTCTTTTAAATCCCGGTTTGCCACGTCGAATGTCTCTCTCTCGAAATCATCCCGGACGAACGACTTGACAACTCTCTGGTTTGTGATGTTTTCCTGAATCCGGGAATTGAGTGCATCGATTTTTTTCTGCATGATGCCAAATCTCGGAAAAGCAGTCTTCATTACCAGAAAAAGAGCAATGACAAGGAGCGGAATCACGACACAGAGAACCAGTGCCAGTTTTCCATTCATAATAAAAGCCATGATCAGACCACCAATCAGCATCCCCGGTGCACGGAGAAGCATGCGAAGTCCCATCATGATGACATTCTGAACATTGGTGACATCATTGGTAAGCCTTGTCACCAGAGAGCCTGTGGAAAATTTTTCAATATTGGCAAAGGAAAACTTTTGAACTTTGGCAAACAGATCTTTTCTCAGATCGGCCGCAAAGTTGACGGAAGCCTTGACCGCAAAATATGCCCCCAGAACGCCTCCGACCATCATCACAACTGCCGTCCCGATCATCGAGGCACCAATCAAGATGACAAATCCGGATCCCTTCGCTTCTACCCCCGGTGCCTGACCACACCCCAAATTAATAATAATTGACATGAGTTTTGGCAAAATCACCTCTCCCAATACTTCGACAATCATAAAAATCGGGCCTAAAATGAAAGAGGATAAGTAGGGTTTTACATATTTTTTATACTGTCCCATAACGCCCCTCCTATCGAAATAATATGTATTCTCTGTTACAGCGTAACTATTATTATCTCTTACTTGATAAAAAATGTCAAATGAATATCATAGATTTCACAAAAGTTTCATAGATTAAAACAACTAAAAAAAAGGAAGTTCATTCCATGGAATACGGCAAATTGAATTTTCAGATCACATCCTCGAACACCAATCGTCCCCTTGAGGATGTAAACATACGAATTGTCAACGAAAACGAACCCACAACAACGGTTGCACAGACCAAAACAAATGCGGATGGACAGATCGAGGACATTGAGCTGGAAGCCCCACCGGTTGAGTACTCAATGGAGCCCTCTGCCAATAAACCTTATTCCGAATACACTCTTTATATTGACGCACCGGGATATGAATCGGTAGAGATCGGCGGTGCTGAGATTTTTTCCGGGGAGACAGCCATTCAGAACCTCTCTCTTCTTCCCATCAGCGAAAACAATCCCGGCAGTGCCGAGTTATTTGTGATTCCGGATCACACTCTTTGGGGCGATTATCCGCCCAAGATCGCAGAGGATGAAATCAAACCGATAGATAACCGGGATGAGATTGTTCTAAGCCGTGTCGTAATTCCCGAATATATTGTGGTGCACGATGGTCCTCCCAACGATTCAAATGCCACCAATTACTATGTCAAATACAAAGACTACATCAAAAATGTAGCGAGCAGTGAGATCTATTCAACCTGGCCCGAGGCAACCATACAGGCAAATGTGCTTGCCATCCAGTCCTTTACACTGAACCGCGTCTACACCGAGTGGTACCGGAATAAAGGATATAACTTTACCATCACTTCGTCGACCGCTTACGATCACAAGTGGATTCCCGGAAGAAATGTTTTTGAGAGTATCAGCAGCGTCGTGGATGAATTATTCAGCAATTATCTCTCCCGTCCCAATGTGACACAGCCCATTCTGACACAGTACTGCGACGGGAAAAATGTATCCTGTCCCGACTGGATGAGCCAGTGGGGTTCAAAAGCTCTGGGTTCCCAAGGCTTTCGCGCAATTGAAATCCTCAGAAATTACTATGGTGATTCCATCTTTATCAACGAGGCTACCGAAATCTCCGGAATTCCATCCTCCTATCCGGGTTCGCCACTGAGAAACGGCTCATCGGGAGATAAAGTCAGACAGATGCAGCGACAGTTGAATGTGATTTCGAATGCGTATCCAAGGATTCCTAAAATAGCTGAGGACGGGGTCTTTGGCACCCAGACGGAAAATGCCGTAAAAATCTTTCAGCAGATCTTCGGTCTGGACCAGGATGGTGTCGTCGGATTTAACACCTGGTATAAGATTTCTGAAATCTATGTTGCCGTGAGCCGAATTGCAGAACTTTCCTAAAAAAAAGTGACAACCGCATCCCTGGTTGTCACTTTTTTAATCAAAACTGAAAGGTATCTTTTAATCCTGCCCATGCCTGATCTTTGTCACTCAGTATGAGCGGTGTGCCGTCCTCTAACGTGTATCCCTTCGCCGAGGCGCTTCCCGTATAAGTCCCCTGTACGTTCGGCCACTCAATGCCGATCTCCGGATCATTCCATGCCATTCCGCCCTCATCACCCGGATGATAAAAATCGGTGCACTTATAACAAAACTCTGCCACGTCACTGAGCACGATAAAACCATGTGCAAATCCCTTCGGAATATAAAACTGCTTATGATTCTCCTCTGACAGCTCAACTCCGTACCACTTCCCATAAGTATCGGATTTGCTGCGCAAGTCCACTGCGACGTCAAACACGCAGCCACGAATGGCGCGCACCAGTTTTCCCTGCGGAAATTGTTTTTGATAGTGAAGTCCCCGGAGAACTCCCTTGACGGAACTGGACTGATTGTCCTGAACAAATTCCATATCCAGTCCTGCTTCTAACATATCATTCTGATTATAGGTCTCCATAAAATAACCGCGGCTGTCTCCGTGAACCGTTGGCTCTATTAGACACAGTCCCTCGATTCCACCAACATTTTTCTGCACCTGAATCTGTCCCATTTTTTCCCTCTTTTCCGCACCTCATCCGTGCCTCTTTTTATTTTGTAAACTCGATTTCATCCAGATAACGTCTCAGCGCATCTTTCCAGTCCGGCAGCGGTTCAAAGCCCGCCTCTTTTAACTTGCTTTTATCCAATCGCGAATTAAACGGTCTGCTCGCCTTGGAAACACCGTATTCCTGTGTCGTCACCGCAAGCACTTGCAGATGGTTCTCATCGTAATCCTCATATCCCCTTTGTGCCGCCTGGGAAAAGATCTCCACTGCAAAATCATACCAGCTGATAAAACCGCCCTCATTGGTCGCATGATAGAAGCCATACTTTTGTGTCCCGATCATATCGACCAGTAATCTCGCAAGATCATAGGTGTATGTCGGGGTTCCGATCTGATCCTTTACAACCGTGAGCTTGTCATGTGTCTTTCCGACCTTTAACATCGTTTTGATAAAATTGTTTCCATTCGCGCCAAACACCCACGCAATGCGGACAATAAAATATTTCGTCAGCAGCTTTGTCACCGCTTTTTCCCCATCCCATTTGCTCTGTCCGTAGACATTGAGCGGTGCATATTCCTCACAGTCGGGCTGCCATGGTTCTTCCCCCTGTCCGTCAAACACATAATCGGTAGAAATATACACCATCTTGCAATCCAGTTCTTTGCAGGCAGAGGCAATCGACTCTGTTCCTGTCACGTTCACCTTAAAAACAGTCTCTTTATTTTCTTCCTCCTCAGCGGCATCCACTGCTGTCCATGCGGCACAGTGAACCACCGCATCCGGACGAATCTCTTCCAGAACACGATGCACCTGTCCGGCATCGGTTATGTCCAGCGGGACATACGGCATCGTACAAACCGCTGTCCCATCCTCAACCCCACGGTATTCCGGTGCCAGATCCGATCCGATCCCCTCGATGCCGCGCTTTGCCAGTTCATTCATTACATCGTGTCCTAATTGTCCACCGACACCGGTCACAAAAACCTTCATCTTAAATCTTTGTCCTCCATTTTCTTTTCTACTCAACGGTTTCCATACATTTTTTCATAATAATTCTGATATTCTCCGGAAATGATCGTCTCCCACCACTCTCTGTTATCCAGATACCACTGAATGGTCTTTTTGATTCCATCTGCGAATTTGGTCTCCGGCAGCCAGCCAAGTTCCTCATGAATCTTCGTCGGATCAATGGCATATCTCATATCGTGTCCCTTTCGGTCGGTCACATAAGTGATCAGACTTTCCGGTTTGTTGAGCTCCTTACAGATCATTTTTACAATATCAATATTTCTCATCTCATTGTGGCCGCCAACGTTGTACACCTGTCCCACGCGCCCTTTGTGAATCACAAGATCAATGGCTTTACAGTGATCTTCTACGTACAGCCAGTCTCTGACATTCTCGCCTTTCCCATAGACCGGAAGCGGCTTGTCATTCAGCGCATTCGCAATCATCAACGGAATCAGCTTCTCCGGGAAATGATACGGTCCGTAGTTATTGGAACAACGGGTGATCGAAACCGGCAGACCATACGTGCGGTGATATGCCAGAACCAGCAGATCCGCACCGGCTTTACTGGAGGAATACGGACTGGAAGTATGAATCGGGGTCTCTTCGGTAAAAAACAGATCCGGGCGATCCAGTGGCAGGTCACCATATACCTCATCGGTGGACACCTGATG
This sequence comes from uncultured Eubacteriales bacterium, assembly GCA_900319095.1. Classification (GTDB taxonomy): domain Bacteria; phylum Bacillota; class Clostridia; order Lachnospirales; family Lachnospiraceae; genus Eubacterium_F. Next base: position 14,691 of record ONNE01000100.1, read on the forward strand.
ATACCTCTCGATTCCATACTTGCGGCACGCATCCATAAGAACTGCGGTCCCCATGATATTCGTATCAAGAAATACCTGCGGATTCTCAATCGAACGATCGACATGGCTCTCTGCCGCAAAATTCACGATGATATCCGGGTGCTCTTCTTCAAAAAGCTGATAAACGGCCTCTCTGTCCGTAATGCTCTCCTTCACAAAACGAAAATTCGGATTCTCCATCACCGGTGCAAGCGTTGACAGATTGCCCGCATAGGTCAGACAGTCTAAACAGATGATCCGGTAGTCCGGATATTGATTCAACATATGAAACACAAAATTACTTCCGATAAAACCGGCACCGCCAGTCACAATCACAGTCTTTTTACTCATTCTCTCTATCCTCTCTTCTCATCTAATACTTTGATTCGTATCAGTACAGTACTTCCATGTATTTTCCTTCCAGAACGTCCATCAGATACTGACCATACTGATTCTTTTTGACTTCTTCATAGACTTTTAATACATCTTCTCTTCCGATCCAGCCGTTCAGGTACGCAATCTCTTCCAGACAGGCAATCTTTCGGTGCTGGTGCGTCTCAACGGTCTTGACAAAATTCGTGGCATCCACAAGGCTTTCATGGGTTCCCGTGTCGAGCCAGGTAAAGCCCTGTCCCAACAACTCCACATTGAGATTGCCCGACTCAAGATAAATCCTGTTCAGATCCGTGATTTCTAATTCACCACGGGCAGAAGGCTTTAGGTTGCTTGCGTATTCAACTACCCGGTTGTCATAAAAATAAAGACCGGTCACACAGTAGTTGCTCTTTGGCTTTTGCGGTTTTTCTTCGATTGAAACCGCCTTGCCCTCACTGTCGAATTCTACAATACCAAAGCGCTCCGGATCATCCACATAGTAGCCAAACACAGTCGCGCCTCTGCCTTTTTCGGCATTGTCCACAGCAGCCAACAGACGTTTTTTGAGTCCGTGTCCCGCAAAAATATTGTCGCCCAGAACCATTGCGACCGAATCATTTCCAATATAGTCCGCCCCTATTATGAATGCCTGTGCCAATCCATCCGGACTTGGCTGTACGGCATAGGAAAGATTTAAGCCAAATTGATTTCCATTGCCCAGAAGTTCCTCAAAACGAGGTGTGTCCATCGGAGTGGAAATGATCAGAATATCCCGGATGCCGGCATTCATAAGAACGGACATCGGATAATAGATCATCGGCTTGTCATAAATCGGCAATAACTGTTTACTTGTTACCTTTGTAAGCGGATACAGACGGGTTCCTGAACCTCCTGCCAAAATAATTCCCTTCATCCTACATACCTCTCTTTCCTTTCCTGATATCCTAAGTATAAAAGGTGACGTAACGTCACCTTCAAGTAGAATTTATATTTTTATGCAACTTGCACAAGAAGACACCGGCTTCTTTGGTAATATGAAACAATTTGTCCTTCATCATCTGATCCACAAAGAGCTGAAACTTCGCGTAGCGGTCCAGAATATACTGGTTCTGGTTGCCGTGACAGGAAAGAATATATTCAATCAGCGGCTCTTTGGAATCGACTTCCAGGGAATCCTCATACAGCTGCCAGCTCACTTCTTCAAAAAATGGGATGAGCTGGTCATAACCGGTCTCTTTTCCAAAGTTTTTGTATAACTGCTCGGCCGACAACACAATCCTCTCATCAAATTGTCTCACCAGATCACTGATCTCTTTCATGTGCAGCGCTCCATAGGTACTGCAGATAAATCTTCCCCCCGGTCTCAATACCCGGCAGACTTGCGTCAGTACAGCTGAAATATCCGGACAATAAAAGAGCATATGATTGGCAATCACAAGATCAAACGCATCCTCTTCATAGGGAATCTCTGAACAATCAAACGTCTTAAAATCAAAAATCTCAGGAGAGAGTCCCTCCTCCCTCCGAACCTCACGAATCATACCATCCGAGATATCAGAGAGAACAATCCGGATGCCGGATGGCAGCCGGTCAAGATTCTCCAGCCACAAACTCGCATCTCCACATCCAATCTCAAGAACCCTCATATTTTCGTGGAGCCCGCATTTTTCAAATACCCATGGGAACCATCCCTGCGGATTTTTCGAGTACAACCGATGCAGACGGATCCTTGCTGATATGTTGGACGAATTCTGATACTGACCTTTCAAACTGCTCTCCATCGAAGTCAGATGAATCAATTCCAGCATATCGCTCCAATCGATTTTCTGATCCCTTTGAATCGTCTGCGCCATATTGCCAATGGCCTGCTCCACCAATTGCAGCTGCTCCACTTTATCCTGAATCAGTTTCTTTTGCAATTTCAGAGAATTGGCAAGAAAATGGTCATCCATATCCCGGATCGTCAGTTCCCGGATATCTCGCAGGGAAAATCCAAGGTATTTCAACAATAAAATCTGCTGAAGTCTCACAAAATCCTGATCGGTGTAAAATCTCATCCCACTCTCCGATACACAGGACGGCTTCAAGAGATTCTGTTTATCATAGTATCGCACGGTTCGAACAGAAATATGCGCCATTTTCGCAAATTCTCCGGATGAGTAATATCCTTTTTTTCGCATAATTTCTCCATTCTTATCCCAATTGATTGAGTACTTTATAGAGCAATTGATACAGATTCATCGCCTCCTGCGGCTCCAGACGGATGCAGGCGCCAATCTTTGGCGGAATATCGACCGCCTCTTCTTTGAGCTTCTCACCCTCTCTGGTCAGAGTCACCACAATATTTCTCTCATCTTCCTCTGAGCGATGTCTTTGAATAAAACCTTTTTCTTCTAATTTTTTGAGAACCGGAGTCATCGTTCCTGAATCCAGAAACAGATACTCTCCCACCTCTTTGACTAATAACTGTCGGTGTTCCCACATCACCATCATCGTGATATACTGCGTATAGGTAAGTCCAATCTTATCCAGATATGGCTTGTACTGACGCACGACTTCCTTGGCACAAGCATACAGCGGAAAGCACAGCTGATTCTCAAGCTTTAGTGTCTCATATTTGGTCTGTGTCTCTGTCTCCATATTCATGCACCCTTCTCTTGTGATTCATATGCTTCTCTTACTGCTTTGGCTAACTGATCCGCACACGAAGTTTGTCTGCGTCCGCACTCGATCCCGGTCAATTTCTTCTCAATCTGCTCGACCGTCCAACCGTCGACGAGAATCGGAATCGCTTTCAGATTTCCATTGCAGCCGCCCTCGAAGACGACATTTCGCACAATATCTCCTTCAATGTCCATGCTGATCGTCTGCGAGCATGTGTTTTTGGTCTTATAGGTATATCTCATGTTTTTCCCTCCCAAATTTATCCATATTATAATAATTCACTTACTTTTTCTTCTACCAGATCCATATCGGTTGTCGGTTCAAAACGAGCCACCACATTTCCCTCGCGGTCAACCAGAAACTTCGTAAAATTCCACTTGATATCACTGCTGTCCCGGTACCCCGGATCCACCTTTTCCAACTGGCTCTGCAAAATCGGTGTCAGCGGATGATCCTCATCAAATCCGGAAAAACTCTTTTGGGATTTTAAAAATGTATACAATGGCTCCTCATTCTCTCCATTCACTTCAATCTTGGAAAAAATCGGAAATGTGATGCCATAGCGGGAATCACAAAAACTTACAATCTCCTGATTGCTTCCCGGTGCCTGATTGCCAAATTGATTACACGGAAAATCTAAGATCTCCAATCCATCTTCGTTGTATTTCTCATATAGATCCTGCAAATGATCGTATTGAGGCGTAAAACCACACTGGGTCGCAGAATTGACAATCAACAATACCTTTCCCTTGTATTCCTCCAAAGAAATCTCTGTATCATAGGCATCCTGAACTTTGTAATCATAAATACTCATAGATCTTCTCTCCTTTCATTTTATAACATTATTTCTCCAATAATTCAACAATTTTCGAATCAATTTTTGCCGGCTCAACCGTCGGGGCAAAACGATCCACCACATTTCCCTCGCGGTCAACCAAAAACTTCGTAAAATTCCACTTGATCTTGTTTCCCATCATCCCTTTTTGCTGAGATTTTAAATATTCATAGAGCGGCTCCTGATTCTCACCATTGACCTCAATCTTTTTGAACTGCGGAAAACTCACTCCATAATTCATCTGACAAAACGACGTGATTTCCTGATCGGTTCCCGGAGCCTGATGACCAAATTGATTACATGGAAAATCTAAAATTTCCAATCCCTGATCATGGTATTTTTCATACAGATTTTCAAGTCCCTCATACTGTGGCGTAAAACCACAGCCGGTTGCCGTGTTCACAATCAAGAGAACCTTTCCCTCATAATCTCTCATAGAGACATCACTTCCATCCTGCGCTTTTACAACATAATCATAAATACTCATACAGAACCTCCATTCTTACACAATTAAATTGCGTCCAATCTTTTTATGTTTTTGATTGTACACAATTTAATTGCATATGTCAAGTTTTTTTTGAAATTTATAAACAATTCAGACCACATCGCACTTTTCAATATGGATAATACGTACAAAAAAAGTAAGGGTGCTATGCCGTTCGATCGGCACAACACCCGGATAGATACAGATACTTATCTGTTAATTTCAAGCAACCATCATTCTACTGAACCTGCTTCTTATTGCTCCAGAAGATGTTTGAGGCGCTCTATTTCGGCATCCTTTTGAGCAAGTTCATTAACCTTTTGAGCAATCTCGACATCTTTTTCATTCAACTCTTTTTTCATCCTTTTGATAATTGACTGATTTGTTCTCTCCAGACTGGACAATACATCTTCTTCAAATATAAACTGGCTCATCATCCGCAGCACCCCTTCTCTGTTTTGTAACATCAGTATACCATGTTTGTAGAGGTTTGCAAAGGATGGATTTTTTATCAGAAACTGCGCCATCTCGCCTGTGTCCCGGATGCTTAAGAAGTCCAGCCATTGTTCCAGTTTTCCGGCAACATGAGGTTTAAATTTCCGAAAAATATCCAGACAAATAAATTCATAGTAGAGAAGGAGTTCAATCTCTGCCCCGGTATCACTGGTTTGTTGAAATGAGTGTATGTATTCCTTCATCTTATTGAAAGGTGATGGACTATTCTCAAAGAGAATAATCGTGTATACCGGCTTTACATAATCATAGTCAATATCACCCTTTTTCTCATCCGTGGCAGCGGCAAACTGACGAGTCAGAAGATTGGATGAGTATACGGCAGCGCGTGTTGACGGAAAGTTTATCCCACGTCTTTGGATCTCAATATTCCCCAGAGAACCATCTTCAAACTGTACAACAATGTCCAGAACTACTTTCTTGCTCTGTTCGGATAGCTGAATCCCCTCCTGCTGAAGGGAATGGAGAACTTTAACTTTTTTACCAAGAATACTGCTGACAAAGGAAGACAGAAACTCCTTATGAACATCCGGATCAAAAATCCCTTTAAAAATTACATCACTGAGAAAATTTGGCACAATTGTCTGATTGTCAATCCCCTGAATTTCCTCTTGGATTTTAGAAGGTAATTTACTGTAAATATAAGAAAGCTCCTCATCTTTATGAATGATGTCAAGAATTCCCAGTAATTCTCCCCTGCTTATGTATTTCTTTTTTGTTTTGCTTATAAAAATCACCTCAAATCTTTTTGTTACAATCTTTTCGCATGAGTGAACAAATGAACTGCTCATGTCTTGTGCATCTCTGTAATATCAGTGACAAATTATCTGATGAAAGATAATGAAAAATAAAGAAAAATCAGAAATCAGATTTTCAGAACGTTGATTTGTGATTGGTTATGAGATTAACACAGAAAAAATAATGTGTCAAGAGCAAGTTTTTTCCAAATATAAAAAATGGCGAAAAACAACAAAAATCCTTTTGTTTTCAGTTGTTTTTTCGCCAACAGTTTCTTTCTTTAATATAATCCCTCCCCTAAAGATTTTATAGCATTGAATTAGGAGAAATCAATTTTTTAATCAAGTTTGTATTCTTTTTCTGTTGAAATCTGATAAGTTTTGATGAAATTTGCATTTTTTTGCTCTAATTTTGGAAGAACCCCATCAAAAGACTCATCTTCATAATACCAATCTTTTTTTGAAAAGTATTCTTGTAATTCTTTTGATTTAAACACCATGCCATGTCTTGCGTAAATTTCATTTCTTGCATATGTGAGTTCTTTAGCATTTAAATTCTCTAAATCTGCTTTCGTGATTTTTCTCGTATTACTTTCAGGCAATATATAATCATAACTCTCTTCATTTGAATCTACTTTATTTGGCGGATCTACATATACATAGTCTTCCTCCTCTGAATCTATTTTGTCTTCGTTCTCATCTGAATCATCACTTTCATAATCTTCATCGTTATTTACATCATCTTCACTTTGAGACTCAGTTTCCTCCACGTCATCTATTTCATCCTCATTATTATCCATAACACTTTGGCTATATTCCTCTTGTTCTTTTGCTTTTTTCTCTTCCTGCGTCTGTTTACTACTATAATTTCTTCCTGTAAGAGCAGTAACAATAGCTGCAACTATAAAAAAACCAATAATTATTATTTTACCGACAGGACTCGAAATTTTTGCACTAAACACAAGTCCAAGTATTATCAAAATTATAGAAGAAACCGGCCAATAATACAAGGTAATTGCCGTCATTACTATACCAAATATGCATGCACCTATTAATTCACCCGCCAATGCTTTACTAAAGTTGAAATACCATATGTCAAAAATAGAATGGTATGCCACCAACCCAACAATTGTAAACACTACAAGATAAACTGCCATCACATTATCCATAAGTAATTCCTCCTTCGTTTAATATTTAACAAAATATTGCATATATTATATTATAATACCAAATCTGTAATCCTCTTAACAACATCTCTGTATTCATACAAAATATCTAACATCTTTTTTCTATCATCCGCAGATATCGAAAACTCTTTTCCTAATCTTTCAACAAATCTCTTTTCCTTATCATCATAACATGAATCGGAAATCAAGATTGCAAATAATTCAAACAAAATAATCCTTTTCGTTTTTTCATCGCTAATCTCTTTTAATTCTGATACTATTGATTCTGTAGATTTATTAGTCTCATATATTGGTTGCAAACCCATTTCTGTTCCATAAGATTGAAGCATGTTAATTTCTTCCGATTCAACTATTCCATTACATTCTGCTGCTTTTATCGCTAATTCCATAAACAATTCTCTTTGTCTAATATCTAAACTATATAAAAACATATAAATCCTCCTTTAAGCTAATGATTCCTAATTACATCGTGTTTTTTAAAGCATTATCAAACCCTGAGTACTCGGCAGCTCTATCCTCTTTTACCCCGAATTCCCTTCCTGAATCTTTCATTAATCGTTTTTTTAGCTTTTCTTTTTCATATATTTCTTTTTCTTCCTTCATTTCATCACTAACTGCTCCTCCAATTCCAAGTAGTCCTATCAAAAAAGCAATAACACCACCTATCCCACCAGTAAAAATACCTATAATTATCGAAATAATACATAGAAATAAAAAATATTTTATTACTAATTTAAAAAATACAAAAATCATTTTCATAGCTATGCCACCTCAAATTCTTTTAGTTTTTTTAATGTATTCTCACAATTACACTCTATCAGATGATCAATCTCATATTTATACAGCCCCAAAATATATTCTTTTACAGCATCTTTTTCCACTTCAGAAACTGTTCCTCCTTCAATGATCTTATCAAAGATATTATAGAAAATAACACTTTGTTGAGACATATCATTATCCTTTTTAGCATGTTTCATAAGTAGATTTAAATATTCATTATATGCATAGGAAAAAATCAATGTTCCTCTCATATACCCCCTTGTTTGACTCTTTTCTTTAAAATCAAATGCCTTTAAAGACTTGTATCTTATTTTCAATACTTCTATGTCCTTGTTTTGCTTGTCTATAATAGCTTGTAATCTTTCAACCTCGCCCTGTAATTCTCTAACCTGGTTTTTTAATTCATTAATCTCTGGTTGCCTTGACAAAGCACCTATTACAGTGCCCCCCAATCCAGCCAAAATTCCTACTATTACTGGCAATGGAATCATATAATCACCATCCCTCCATAAAATCAATCATTTCATCAACATTTTTCTGCCCTCTTTCAAGCTCCTCTATATATTCTTCCGCCGTTTCGTAGCTCACTAAATCCCCTGACACCTCATAATAATCCGCTTCTAGATTATTGCTTTTATTTATCAACTCATTCGTAATCTTTCGAAGTTTTCGGGTTTCCTGATTACTTTTCACATAAAGCATAACAACATTCTTAATCATAGCGCTTGCTACCGGAAAGTTTATATACGGAATACCGTTTTGTTTACACATATCATAAATCGCTTGTCCAAAAAAATTAACCGAAAATGATATAATTCTAAATTGAATTTTTCTAATATCATCATCAATTTTTCGAACTGAAAAGTATATCTCATTTAATGCGGTCACCAAACCAAGATCAATAATATCCTGCATCCTAATTGTGGCAAGATGAGAATATATCTCGTTAATTTGTTTATTCGTTCCAGTTGATTTCTTTAATTCACTACACAAATCTATTATATAATTAGAACCATTACTTTTTGAATCTAATAAGGAATGTCCTGGAATGGGCAAACCTTGCTTAGACATTGTGTCTGCAATTAGATGTCTTATGGTATTAACAACCCCTAAAAAAGGACCATATTGCTTAATCCCCAAAAAGAATGGATTATCTGAAGAAGGAGACAAAATGTCATGTCCATACAGCAATCTATGAAAAAATCCATTTGCTGTTTCTCCCTGTCTATTAATATACTTATGAGGATCTACTCCCAAAGGTTTATCCATATAGCTTCCCTTATGCTCTAACATTTTCCCTAAAAATTTTTCCACAGAATTTTTCCCAGATACATTTCCAGATGCAGCATCATGTACATTCTTCAAAAAATTCTCCAATTCTTTGTTAGTAGCAATAAACACACCTAAAACGCCAAACATAATTGAAAAACAATAATCCACTTTGTCCAAATCAGAATCTATCGGCTTAGCATCATCAATAATATTCTTTTCTTCATCACTAATCGTAAAAACATCATTCATTCTGATTAATGAATCATTATAGATTTCTTGTAAAATCACTTCTTCTGACATTGTTATACCTCCGGCAAAAAAAGAGCAACTATCACAAGCTTTTCAACATAATTATCTCTTATTCTCTTTTCAGAAGCTTCAAGTTCAAACTCTTTTTCTATTCTTTTATATAGATCATCATTAATTTCGATTTGATCATCCTCAATCAAATTATCTATTGCTGGAATAGTTACTATTAGTTCTTTTGCACACTTTATATCAATATAATTCATAAGAAACTCTAGTGCGCTCTCAATATTTCTTTCATAAGTGTTAGCAATATCAATAATGTTTTTTTTAATAGTTAACTTTATAGTTACCACCTCTTTTCTATAACGAGCTGAGTTTCTAAATCCCAATAATTTGTTCTTCCGATATACTTAACCCCAACAGTAAATATAGTTCAAAATCGTGTCAGTTGATAAAATATGTAATATTATACACAATGCCAACGACATAATATGACATTGATCTGGAATATATTGCAAATTTTTGTATTATCTTACCATCCCTCTGTCCAAATAAATTTGAATTTTTTGCACAAAAAAAGTGCCTTTCTCTTTGAAAGACACTTTTATACCGCTTACTCCTCAAACACCTCCGCAAACAATCCCATATCCCACTCACCATAACACTGCAGCAATATATAATCCAACTCATACTCCGGATTTATGGGCCTCATCCCACAGGCTTCCATAATCGGATCGGCAAAATCCACAAACTCCCTCTGCGCTTCTTCGCGGTCATACAATTCTCCATGACTCTTTATATATCTGCTCTGACAGATATACTGAGCCGGAATCAGCAAATCCTTTCTCTGAATCTGTTTGACCCTTTGTTTCTGGCGGGACAATTGCTTCTCTATTGTGTCACGTTTTTCTCCCTCACTGCTTCTTTTTTCCTTTGATAGGCGCAGAGTTTCCTCCTTTTGCTCCGCAACCGTTAAAAGATTGGAAATATAGGCAGCATCCATTTTTTTGAGCTCTTTTTTCAGTTCTGAAAATTCAAAATCCAACTCCACCTCTGTCTCATCTGTCACCTGCCGGCATAGTTCTACCAGAATATGTTTCATATAACTGCGTGACGAATAGATGATCGACGCAAAATAGCGCATCTCATTCAGTTCTTTTTTTCGCTCATCGCTGATTCCCGTATGACGAAGTTCATTTTTGGCATAGCGCACGATGGCCTCTTTGTATTGCTCCTCACGGATGTGATTCGTCCTCGCCCACGTGAGAAATCCGGTATCGACCAGTAAATCCTGCATATCCCTTCTGATCTTTGTCCGGATACAATCATACACGCTGTCCATAAGTCGCACAAAATAGTCCTGCGTCACTTTACTGTAGCCCTTGAATAAATCCATGTGCTGACACATCCAAAGGAGAAATTCCTCCTTTCCGGCTTCTCGCAGTTCTCTGTAACATTGTTTGAGTTTCTCCGTGTGCGTTGTTTGTCGAAATTCGATTTGTTCCGAATAGTGTTGTTCAAAAAATGCCAGCATTTTATCGTAGTCCTGATAAGAAAGATGATGATCCAGACAGTACATGGCGATAAATTCCACATAATCGTTCACTTGCAGTTCCGGTTCCGAAATCCCATGGAGCAGACAGTCGTTGCACTCCTCCGCAGCATATTTCAGCGCAAAAGAGACCTTTAAGACCTGGGTTCGCGTCGGTTTTTTCTCTCCATTGATTCCAAACCACTTCTGTACCGTCGGCCGGGAGGCAACTTTTTCTTTCTTTATCTTTTCATAGAATTTCTGAATTGCCTTTTTTTTCATTCCCTCAGATATCAACCGGTCTCTTGGCACACCACACCATTTCCCCAAAAAGAAGGTGTCTGCCTTCAAAAAGTAGTGGTTCATAATCTCCCGGTAGATTTCTTCTCTTGTTTCTTCTTCCATTCAAGCGATTCCTCTTTATTGGTAATATCTGATTTATTTTATATTCATAATATACTTTGGGGCTTCAAAAGTAAAGCTATAATCATCCTACCATTATCCTGTCCAAATAAATTTGATTTATTTGACACACTGATGTTTCTCTTGAAAAGGTGAAAGATAGAAAACAAAACGGTAAAACCTTATTGGTAAAATCCATCCTTCACCTCATAAACTCCCGTCAAATGTCACAGAGTTCTTCGGTTTTTTGGTCGATGACGCCTTTTTCTTTTGTGTCGCTGTGGCTGTCGGTTTCGGTGTTGCCGTTGCCTTCTTTTTTGATTTTGGTTTTTGGGTCGGCTCTGCCGTCGGCTTTTTAGTCGGCTTTTGGGTCGGTGTTGGTGTCGGTGTCGATGTCGGTTCCTGTGTCAACACAACCGCTCCATTTGTCGCGATGCGCTCTTGTGATACCGACAGATTCTCTGATCGATCCGACATGAAACGGACGGCTGCCACCACGACTGCCATTAACACAAATGCCGTCAAAAAAGCTGCCAGCTTTCTTCTATGGGAAAATTTCGTGTGAAACATTTTTTCCTCTTGAAACAACTCGCGAATCCCATTTTTCAGCTCGGTCGTATTTCCCTTCTGTGTGTGAATCTGCTCTGTATGAAGCTCCAGCTTCTCCGCATTTTCATTGAATTCGCAATTGTACAGCTCTTCGTACAACTCCCGGACAGTCGCATAACGCTTTTCTGACTCCACGGCAAGCCCCTTCATAATCGCGCGCTCCTGTGATTGACTCAGCCCTGTCCCATAGATCTGACCGATCGGCAGAATCGTATCCTCAATCAGCCGCTCAATCGCATCTTCCGGCACAATTCCCGTTATCATAAAATATATGGTCGCACAAAGAGAATATACATCTGTCCATGTCCCCTGTTTTCCATTTTCCCGGCACTGCTCAATCGGAGCAAATCCCCTCTTGAATATGAGTGTCTGGGTCTGTCCTGTCATTTGCTCTGTAAATTTTGCCGCACCAAAATCGACGAGCATCAATTTCCCCTCGTCTGTAATCATCAGATTGTCTGCACTGATATCCCGGTGAATGATCCCCTTTTCATGAATTTTACCAAGAGAATTCATCAGCGGTTGTAATTTTTTTAAAACGGTTTCTCCAGACATTCTCCCGTGTTTTGCAATATATTTCTTTATGCTTATGCCATGCACATATTCCATGACAATATAAGCGGCACCATTTTCCTCAAAAAAATCTCTTGCCGCAGCAATTCCATCCAAAGAGTAAAACTCAGCCGTAATTCGTGCCTCTGCCAGTGCTCTCTCTGTATCCTCTTCACTTTTTCCCTGAAATTCCTTTACCGCCACCCACACATTTACACGGGTATCCATTGCCTTGTATGTCGTGCCGAATCCACCACGCCCGATTTTTTTCTCAAGGCGATATCTTCCGCCTCCTACCGATCTGACTGTATCACACATCGTTTTCCTCTATCTTCCAAGAGTTCTCACACAGAAATATGTACCTCTTGTTTTTTGCTATCAATCTTTTTGTTGTTTACTTTTTTATAGGTTTGGATCTGAAAATCATACGACTGCTTCTCTTTTGTATAAGTCAGATTAAAAATATGCTTCTTTTTGTTGATCCGGTTGCTCTTCAGTTTTATTTTTTGAAACTTACCGGCATTTTTCTTTACATACAAAAGAATCCGGTTTCCACTCCATTTTACTATAGAAATTTTCAGATATTTTTGTCCATCCAAAGTTTCTTTTTTCTGAATTTTAACAATCGGTGTCCGAAGAAAGATTTTCACTTTACATATCTTAGAAAAACTCTCCTCCCCCGAATTTCGACCGGATATCGACAGTTTATAGTAATAGTTTTTTCCCGCTTTCACTTTTTTATCAACATATTTCGAAGATTTTGCTGTCGCAATTTTTTGATAGGTTCCATTCTTTTTATTGGAACGATAAATAGAAACCCTTCCTCCGCTCCCGCTCAGTCCCCATGTGAGCAATGTCTGTTCTTTCGCATTATCTTTTGCCGAAAAACGAACAACCTGAATCCTCTGTTCATTTGAATTCACCCGTGGCAGTTCCGTGTGATCTACCGCTGACGTACTCGTCGGTACAGTGCCTGGAACTGCACTTTTTGCCGGCTCTGTCGTATCCGTCGGTGCAGCGATGGGAACTTCGCTTTTTGCCGGCTCTGTCGTATCCGTCGGTGCAACGATCGGAACGGTGCTTTTTGTCGGCTCCGGTGTATCACTCGTCACTGCGCTCTGTTTGGGCTCCGGTGTATCGCTCGTCACTGCACTCTGTGTCGGCTCTACTGTCGGAGTCGGAGTTGGAGTTGGCGTCGGGGTCGGAGTCGGTGTCGGACTCGGGGTTGGACTCGGACTCGGGGTCGGGGTTGGACTCGGACTCGGGGTTGGGATGACTGTTACCTCCCTCTGACTGTGTGGTTTTTCCTGTAAATAAGGATATGGATATTCTCCATCCGGATCAATTGCCCAGACCGTATCAAAATCAAACCCCAAAAAACTCTCTTCGCTCCTTAATTCCTCCTCTGTGAGGGCAAGAACATTTTCTGATCTTCCTTTTTGAACACCGACCGGCTCAAAATCTCCGCTCAGACAATACGAATTTTCTACTGTAATTCGCAAAGTATTCTCTTGCTCCCGTCCGACAAGCCCTCCAAATCCGGTAGCTCCGGAACTTATGAGGCTAAAGTCATTTTTGTAAATATCACCTGTATTATAGCAATTGACCAAAAGAGCATGCACGTAATCACTATGCCGTCCCACAATACCGCCCACCGAGTCAAATCCGGTAATCGTCCCGGTATTGTAACAATTTTTTATCTCGGTCCCGGAATCTGCGATGATTCCCCCGACCATATTGAAATCCGAATAGACACCGCTGCCATCCTCTTCTTCTTCAAACTGAAACGAGACATTGCCGGTATTATAACAACTTTCTGCACAACCTGCGGAAGTGATTCCTGCGACACTACAACTGGAACCGATGACCTGAATATTGCCTGAGTTGTGAGAATTACTGACACAATTGGATGCAGCGCAGATTCCCGCCACTTCGCTTCCCCGCACTCTTCCTATTTCATCTCCCTCATATCCCCTCTGATAAAATATTATGTCCACATCATTGCTACAGTTCTTTGTCACTGCATAAGTGCCACAATTCTCAGCAGCAATACCGCCAACACTCGCTAATTGATATTTCAGAGAATGTGTCATATCCACTAGAATTGTCCCATCGACAGAGCAATTTTCTATCACTCCACCAGAATCTGAAACGATTCCTCCACAGCTTACCCCCCGGTAAGTTTTCAACTGAATATCCATCTCTGACATCGAAAGATTTTTAATCACAGAATTCTTTGAAGCCAAAGAAATGAGTCCAAAATTCTTTTTATATTTCTCCGCATAGAGTCCGTAGTCAGCCCGCTGATAAAAACCCCTGATTGTATGTCCGTCACCATCCAGTGTCCCTGTAAAATATTCTCTTCCTTCTACCGTCTCATTTGTAAAATTTTCGAGTGTATAGAATCCTCCTCCGATTGATTCAAATCCCATTCCATCATTATAGAAGTCTCCACCCTCTTCAAAGTCCTCTCTCTCAAATACGATATCACAGCCCAGTTTATAGTGTGCAGAAAGATTTTCTCTCACTGCGTCCAACTGGTACTTGTTGGTAATTATATAGGGATTTTCTTCTGTTCCCTCCCCACTCTCAAAGGCGGAAGATTCTCCATCTGCCATCACTTTGTCACCAGAGGAAAAATGCCCTGTAAAAATACCGGCATATAAACAAAATGCCAGTACACATGGCACAAGAATTATCGCTATTCTTCTCTTTTTCCTCTCGCTGTATTTCATTTTTTTCTCCTTTGAACAAAGTACCCCCATAATCACGCAATCACTCTGTGTTTATGGGGGTACTTTGTTTGTATAAGCATCTATATCCGGTTCTTATCCAAGCTGTGCTGCCACTTCTGCGGCAAAATCCTCTTCTTTCTTCTCCAGACCCTCTCCGGTCTCAAAGCGGACAAACTGAACCAATTTGATGTCGGTTCCCACTGCCTTTGCAACGGATGCCACATACTGAGCTACATTTTCCTTGTTCTCTGCCTTGACATAAGCCTGCTCGGTAAGACAGATCTCTTTTAACTCTTTGTTGAGTCTTCCGGTTACCATCTTCTCGATGATGTTCTCCGGTTTATTCTCATTTTTCGGATCTTTTTTAGCCTGTGCAACGAGCTCAGCCAATTTCTCCTGCTTGTACTCTTCTGAGACATCGTCTGCGGAGAGGTACTGAGGGTTCATCGCTGCAATCTGCATTGCCACGTTCTTAAGACACTCAACTACTTCTGCACCGGTATTGGATGTCTCAGCTGCTACCATAACACCGATTTTTCCGCCGGCATGAATATAATCAACAACCAGTCCCTGATCCACTGAGATCTTCTCAAAGCGGCGAATGTTCATGTTCTCACCGATCTTTGCGATCATGTTCTTGAGATTCTCTTCGACTGTCACGGAAGAATCCTCAATCCACGGCTCTGTCATGAATGCCGCAATATCTTTGGCATCCGTCTGTACTGCCTGTTTTGCAACAGATGCCACAAAACTCTGGAACTGCTCATTTTTGGCAACAAAGTCTGTCTCGGAATTTACCTCAACGGCTGCTGCTGTCTTTTTATCATCACTGACATTGATTGCGACAATACCTTCTGCTGCAATTCGGCCTGCCTTCTTCTCTGCCTTTGCAAGTCCGTTCTCACGAAGCCATTTTACGGCTTTATCCATATCACCGTCTGTGTTTGTAAGAGCCTTCTTACAATCCATCATACCGGCACCTGTCATCTCTCTTAACTCTTTTACCATTGATGCTGAAATAGCCATGATCTAATCCTCCAAATATATATTATTCTGCTACTGCCTCTTCGTCATTTTCCTGTACATCCGCTGTGTCTACCATCGACTCACCCTGATTTGCCTCAATCACGGCATCTGCCATCTTAGAAACAATCAGCTTCACTGCGCGGATCGCATCATCGTTACCCGGAATCACATAATCCAACTCTTCCGGATCACAGTTTGTATCAACAATACCAATCAACGGAATACCAAGAATGTGAGCCTCCTGAATACAGATTCTCTCTTTCTTTGGATCAACGACAAAAATCGCATCCGGAATCTCTTTCATATCTTTGATACCACCGAGGTTTTTCTCAAGCTTTGTCCACTCTTTCTTAAGATTGATTACTTCTTTCTTCGGAAGTACATCAAAAGTTCCGTCCTCAGACATCTTCTCAATTGCTTTGAGTCTCTTAATACGGGTCTGAATGGTGGTAAAGTTTGTCAACATACCTCCCAGCCATCTCTCATTTACATAATACATTCCGCAGCGCTCTGCCTCAGCCTTGATCGAATCCTGTGCCTGTTTCTTTGTTCCGACAAAGAGAATCTTGCCACCATCTGCTGCGATTTCCTTAATTGCATTGTATGCCTCATCTACTTTTCCAACGGACTTCTGTAAGTCAATAATATAGATTCCGTTTCTCTCGGTGTAGATGTACTCTGCCATTTTAGGGTTCCATCTTCTTGTCTGATGTCCAAAGTGAACACCTGCCTCCAGTAACTGTTTCATCGAAATAACACTCATTATTTCATACCTCCATTTGGTTTTTCTTCCACCGGTCTCATCTTCTGACTACACTTTTATAAAAAGCACCATAGCCAAAATCAACCCATGTGATTTTTTCAATCCGATTTATTGTATCACAACCGTAATCTATATGCAAGTATTTTTTGCCTTCTCCTGCCAAAAAGAGCTGCAGAAACTCCCTCTCTGCAGCTCTTCCTTTTGTTACAATTATGAAAATCTTCCGACTACGTCCCGAATCGCATCTGCATTTATCTTATTCATGTTGATGATTCCTGACATTTCCTCAACGGATTTCTGAATCTGCGTCACTTTTTCCATGACCTCAGAGGTACTGATCGTCGTATTGCCCGGCATATTCTGTACCTCGTCAATCTGACTCTTAATCTTATTCACGGAATCCACAAAAACATTTGCCGAATCTTCAATATCGTGGATTATGTCACCAATCTCGGAGATCGAATCATGGTATTCATCTGTTGCCTGCGCAAATTCCTCGAACTGCGACCGGACATCCTTTTGCAGAAAAGCTACGATATTATCAAAGCACTCCTGTATCTGTGCGATGTTCGTCTTTGTCTCATTACAGATATTCTGTATCTCTTCTGCGGTGGAGGATGAGCTGGCAGCCAATGAACCGATCTCTCCGGCAACTACCGCAAAACCTTTGCCCGCATCACCGGCTCTTGCCGCTTCAATCGATGCATTCAGTGAAAGCAGGTTTGTCTGACTGGTAATATCAAGAATCTGTTCTGCCATCTCGTCAATGCGGGTCAGTGATTGCAGGTTCAACATCGCTCTTTCTATCGCTGTCTTGTTTTCTTCAATCCGTGAACCGGTGAGCTGCAGAGATGAATCAACGGTCTTTCTCATCTGTGCCACCTGACTGCTCAGAGTGTTGCTTCTCTCCGTTCCAGCCTGAATCTTTGCCTCGACCTCAGAGACCACACCTGCGATCTCTCCCATCACGCCGTCCACTCGTCTGACTGCCTCCGTAATCGACTCTGTCCGGTTAGAGAATTGTTCTGTCGTGTCAGAATTTTCTTCCACGCACCGGACGAGAACTTGCGAGGAGTCTGTCATGTGAACTGCGGACTGTGACAGCGATTCCGAACAGTCATTCAACGTCGTAACAATGACATTGAACGAATCATACAGCGAATCGATTGCCGTTGCGATCTGTCCGATCTCGCTCTTTTTATCAATGTATGGATCTAACTCATGCTGCTTCTGTAATTTCAGATTTTTCAACTGAATAATCGATTTTTCCACAAGCTTGAGAGGACTTGTGCTCAATCGGATAAAAATCAGGCACAAAACAGCAATCACAACATCCACAACGACACAGATCATGCCCAGGATTCTCATGCTCCGGTTGGCATCTTTATAAATATTGTCCTCACTGTCCCGGGAAACCAAAACCCAGCCATGTTCTGCCATAGACTGATATGCGGCAACGAACCGCCCATCACTCGCATCGACATATTCTTTGTTTCCGGAAACATCACCGCTCTCTGACTTTACGGTATCTATAATGGACAAAAGCATCTCATCCTGAACGTCGGTTGTCATCAGGGACTCATCTTCATCAAAAATATATACACCGGTCTCTGCGTTGAGCATGGAATATTTGACTTCACTGTTCTCTATTGATGACAGAGAAGTTCTTAGTCCCTCGGCAAATGGTCCTCCGCCCACATACCCGAGTATCGTTTTCCCATCACGGTCAAAAACCGGGCAGTACATAGACAACACCAACTTTTGAGAAGCCGGTGAAACGATCATACCGGTGTTGTATAATCCATTGGCCTTAGTCATAGCGTCCTGAAGCTGTTTCAGGGGTTCGCCTTCCCGTGTGACCATACCGACAACATCCGGATTTGAGTGGGTGATGACATGAGTGTTCCACTCTCCGACATAAAGTCCCTCCCAGTTGTCCAGCGATGCATAGAAAGACTCCGTATATGCCTGTGCCGCTTTTTGCTTTTCCTTATTCTCCGGATCCTTTAGCAACTCAGCAATCTCTGGTGCCTTGCTGAAAGAAACCAATATATCTTCATCATCCTAAGCATACTTTTGTTCGCAATGATGTACAAAAGTAAAATACATACGGTAACGACAAGTGTGTTGGCAATCGTGAGTGTTGTACTCATTTTCATATTTTTCATAAACATACTCCTCCCCTCGTAAAAAAACACGGTTTTCTCCGCAAAATCTTACGTATATATTCATAAAAAAATTATACCACTTATGCTATGTAGCGTCAATCTGTATCAGAAAAAAAGAGAGCAGGCTTGTTCTCTTAGCAGGCTTGCTCTCTTTTCTTGATGATCCGATTTTCTATTTCCCATCTATCAAAGCGATGTCAATCAGAGAGAACTCTTTCTTTTCAGAGTCTTCCAGTGCCGCCAAAAGCGCATTCGCTGTATCAATGGATGTCAGACACGTCACTCCGGTCTCGATGGATACCCGCCGGATCAAAAATCCGTCATGCGAGTGCTCGCCCTGGTTCGGTATATCAATGACAAGATCGATCTCATGTCCCAGTAAAAGATCCATCAGCGTCGGGGATTCCTGCTCAATCTTGTTGACACCGATCACTTCAATTCCCTCGCCCAAAAGATATCCGGCTGTACCTCTCGTAGAATAAATCTCATAGCCAAGTGCTTTAAACCGTCTGGCGACGGAGACCGCCTCTTCTTTGGAATTATCATTGACTGTGAGAATCATCTTCTTGTGCTCGGTCGGGTTGATACCGGCACCCATAAATGCCTTGTGGAGCGCCTCATTAAATGTCTTTGCAATGCCCAGACACTCACCGGTTGACTTCATCTCCGGTCCTAAACTGATCTCAGCTCCCCGCAGTTTTTCAAAGGAGAACACGGGCATCTTAATCGCAATATAATCTGTCTTTTTCGCCAGGCCCGGTGTATAACCCATATCCCGGATCTTCTCTCCTAGAATCACACGGGATGCCAGCTTGACAATCGGAATCCCAGTCACTTTGCTTATGTACGGAACGGTGCGGCTGGAACGCGGATT
>ONNE01000143.1 GCA_900319095.1 uncultured Eubacteriales bacterium
CGGCATTTTATTCAAAATGGTTCATCAACCGGTTGAGAGAGGGATATGTGCTTGTGAGAAATCCCTACAATCCGAGTCAGGTGACAAGGTATCAATTGTCACCTGAGGTGGTAGATCTTCTCACTTTTTGCACCAAAAACCCGGCCCCCTTGTTTCCGTATCAAAAAGAGTTGGAAGTGTATGGGCAGTATTGGTTTGTGACAATCACGCCATATGGAAAAGAGATTGAGCCAAATGTTCCGGATAAGAAAATTGTGATGGAAGATTTTAAACGATTGTCAGAGTGGTTGGGAATCGATTGCGTGGGATGGAGATATGACCCGATTTTTATCGACGAGAGATATTCGGTGGACTGGCACATTCATGAATTTGAACAGATGGCAGGATTCCTGTCCGGATATACAAAAACTTGTGTGATCAGTTTTTTGGATCTCTATTCCAAAGTGAAGAGAAATTTTTATGGAGCTACGGAGGTTCCCTCAAAAGAGAGACAGATTCTTGGCAGACGATTCATAGAGATTGCCAGGCAATATGACATGACGATAAAACCATGTGCAGAAGGAGATGAACTGGCACCCTATGGAGCAGATTGTTCCGGCTGTATGACGATAAAAACATACGAAAATGCCCTGAAGTGCAGACTGGATGTGCCAAGGAGAACCGTCAGTCAAAAAAAACGTGAATGTGCCTGCCTTCTGGGAGTTGACATAGGGGCGTATGATACATGCGGACATCTGTGTCGATATTGTTATGCAAATACAAGGGAGGAAGTTGTGAGAGAGAACATGAGAAGCCATGATCCAACCTCTCCCTTTTTGGTGGGAGGCCACTTGCCGGAAGATGTGATTCATCCGGCTGATCAAAAAAGCTGGAAGGACAGACAGATGTATCTGACGTTAGATGATTAGTGATCAATATTCGCTTCACTTCTCTTAAAAGAAACCAACCGACAGGATGAAGAGAATGATCAAAAGAACGGGAGCGATGTAGCGGATCATTACTCGAAACAGACGTTTGCGTCCCATCTTTTCACCGTTTTTTTCGGCTTCGGAAAAGACAAATTCCGGCTTTAAAATCCATCCGACCAAAATACAGGTCGCAATGGCGACGATCGGCATCAAAAGGTTGTTGGAGATGTAATCCATGATGTCTAAAATATGAGCCTTTGTTCCGTTCGGGAGAAGAGCTTCAAAGTAGAATACATTATAGCCAAGGCATACAAAGATGCCGAGGATAAGAGCAAACAGCGACTCAAAGATGGTCGCCTTTTTTCGATCCATTTTGAATCGATCGATCAGGCTTGAGACGACAGCCTCCAATATCGACATTCCGCTTGTCACAGCGGCAAAAAGAACCATGGCGAAAAACAGAGTTCCGATTACATTGCCGACAGAACCCATAGAAATAAAAACTTTGGGAAGGGAAACAAACATAAGAGACGGACCGGAGCTCATGGCGTCTTTTCCCATGAATACAACAACACTCGGAATGATCATGACACCGGCCAGAAAGGCAACCACTGTGTCAAAGATCTCAATTTGATTAATGGATCTGACGAGGTTTGCGTCGTCCGGCACATAGGAACCGTAGGCAATCATAATGCCCATTGCGATTGACAGGCTGAAAAATAATTGGCCAACCGCATCCATAACGACGAAAAAGAATTGTCTGATTCCGACACCATCCAGACTTGGTATCAGATAGGTTTTAATTCCATCCAGACCCGTTGTCACCGTTCCGTCCGGTGCGGTGTTCCTAATTGTGAGCGAAAATATCGAAATGCCCAAAATCAATGTCAAAAGAATTGGCATGAGAATTTTGGAGGATTTTTCAATGCCGGAAGTGACACCCATATAGATAATTAATGAACAGGCCAAAAGAAAAACAAACATTAAAACAACAGGTTCGTACTGACTGGTAATAAAACTGGTAAAAAAGGAATCCTGAGTCGCATCTTTTCCGTGGCCGGTAAGGAAAACAAGAAAGTATTTGAGAACCCAGCCACCGATGACACAATAATATGGCAGAATGATAAAGGGAACGATGCTTGCGATGACACCGACCCATTTCCATTTCTTTCGAAGTGTCCCATAAGCCGTCAGAGGACTTTGCTTTGTTTTGCGTCCAATGGTGATTTCTGTGGTCAGAAGAGTAAAGCCAAAGGTTAGAGCGAGGATAATATAGATGACAAGAAAAAGTCCTCCACCATCCCTTGCTGCCAGATATGGGAAACGCCATATATTACCGAGTCCTACTGCACTTCCGGCAGCAGCCAGCACAAAGCCAATGGATCCTGTGAAGGAACTTCTCTTTTTTTTCATGATATAAAACTCCTTTACCTATTTATTCTTGCCTCATATTTAATCACACAATTCTTTGAAAATTTTCATGAGGCGATTGATTTTATCTAACGATAGTTTAGAAGCCAAAAAGGCATTTGCACCAATCTCAACACTGGCCTTGCTGGAGACCATGAAATCATGATCGACCGACAGATCATCCATATCTTTTCCGGCAAGGGAACGAAAAGCATCAAAAAAATCCAATACATCTTTTTGGGACAAGCCATCTTTGATCGAATTATCCATCATCATCTGTTTATAATTAATGCCGCCACCGGCCAAAACACGGGAGGTAACATCCAAAAGTACATTGGTACGTATCGGTTTGAGAATAAAACTTCTGGCTCCGATCTCAATTGCCTGATCAGCGAATTTTTCCTTGCCAAGTGCGGTGCACATAACGACTTTGGCATTCGGATCAAAGGCGAGGATTTCTTTGAGACAATCCATGCCATTCATATTTGGCATACCGATATCGCAAAAAACGATGTCCGGTTTAAATTGTTTGTACTTTTCGATACCTTCCCTGCCATCGGCTGTGTCAGCACAGATTTCATATCCGTTGGATGCCAGTATTTTCTTTAGTAAATTTCGCATCATCGATGCATCATCTATAATTAATACAGAACTCATAAAACCGCCCCTTCCCACGATTTATAATGTCGTAAATGGTTAATTTAATGATACGACAATTTAGCTCGATTTACAACCGGTTTTTGTGTTTTTTAGCCTGCAAAAATGATTGATAAAAAGATTGAAAAAAAAACAATTTATCGTATACTTATTATATAGGAAAAGTAGCTTTGCCGGAAAGTGTATATCGGTTCGCCCGGAGACAAGAAAGGAGCAAAAGATGGTTCTTTTAATTTTTGCAGCATTCATTTTAGCTGCGCTGTCGGGTCTCGTCTATCTGTTGTGCAGATTTCATCGTTTTTTGTTATTTGATCGGTGGAGAGAATATTGGCAAGAGAGAAAAAGATGGTCATGGATTGTCTCTTCAATTCCGATTCTTGCCCTGATTCTGTATTGTGTTCTGGATATGGTAAATGGCGTAGTCGTCACCGTGAATCTTGTTGTCATCTGGCTGTTAGCTGATTTGATCGGATGGATTGCAAAGAAAATTACAAAAAAGACATTTCGATATTATTGGGCAGGAATTGGTGCGATTGTGTTTTCGGCTGCCTACCTGGGATCGGGATGGTATTTTGCTCATCATGTATATGAAACGGATTATCAGATAGAGACAGAGAAAGAGTTGGGAATGGATCAGATTCGAGTGGTTCAGATTTCAGATTCACATATTGGCGCTACTTTTGATGGCGATGGGTTTGCAAAACACATGGAAAAGATTCAACAGACGAATCCGGATTTGATTGTGATTACGGGAGATTATGTGGATGATGATACGACGAGAGAGGATCTGGTCAAGTGCAGCACAGCGCTTGGAAAGATGAAAACAAAATATGGTATTTACTATATATATGGAAATCATGACAAGGGATATTTTAATACGAGAGACTTTAATGATGACGACATCCGGTCTGAATTGAAAAAAAACAATGTAAAAATTCTTGAGGACGAGACCGTGGAAATTGGGGACCATATCTATTTGATAGGAAGAAAGGACCGATCGGAGCCGGAACGGGAAGATATGCAGGCATTGACAGATGGATTGGATATGACAAAGTATGTGATAGTTTTAGATCATCAGCCACATGACTTTGATCAGCAGACAGAGGCAGGAGTGGATCTGGTTCTCTGTGGTCATACCCATGGAGGACAGATGTTTCCGGTTGGTATCACAGGGGAACTGACTGGTGCCAATGACAAAACCTATGGACAAGAGACAAGGGGAAAAACCAATTTTATTGTGAATTCGGGAATTTCGGACTGGGCGATCGATTATAAAACAGGTGGTGCGATTTCGGAATATGGTGTAATTGATATAAAGAAAAAGTAGGTACATATATGCTACAGCGATAGAAAGGAAAGATGACGGACGGATGGTTGCGTTAATAGCTGCATATTCAAAAAATCGTGTCATAGGCAAAGACGGAAAGATACCATGGGATCTTCCGGGAGAGCAGACGCGGTTTCGTGAACTGACGATGGGACAAGTAGTCGTCATGGGTAGAAAAACGTTCGAAGAAATTGGACACCCCCTGCCGGGACGGGAGACA
Source organism: uncultured Eubacteriales bacterium (assembly GCA_900319095.1). Classification (GTDB taxonomy): domain Bacteria; phylum Bacillota; class Clostridia; order Lachnospirales; family Lachnospiraceae; genus Eubacterium_F. The sequence goes on from ONNE01000143.1 coordinate 4,523, forward strand.
ATTGTAGTATCAACGACAAAAAGATGGGAAGAAAATAATTGCCATACGGTAAAAAGTCTTGAGCAAGCTCTGGCATTTGCCCATACCCAATGGGGGAATCATCGGGATTTGTTTATCTCAGGAGGAGCAGGATTGTATGGACAGGCTCTGGAACTGGTTGAAAAAATGTTTATCACAGAGATTGACGCACAGATAGAAGGAGATACTTATTTTCCTGTTTTTGAAGAGAGTCTTTTTTATAAGAAAGTTGAGAGACGAATACAGATCCGTGGACAAATTCCTTATACCTATCTGACATATACAAGAAAATAAACCGTTTATTTTTTAAAAATGACCACTTACCGAAATTCGCTTGCAAGATTTTATTATTCGGTTATATTAAAGGCATAAAGAATCGAAATGCAAGAGAGAAAGGTGTGTTGTGTTATAATGGAGAGAAAACAGGAACTGGATAACATTCGGTGGATTACGGTAGTGCTGGTAATGGTTTACCATGTGATTTATATTTTTAACAGCCAGGGTGTTTTGTCCAATTTTCCCGTGCAGGGGATCAAGCGGATGGATATCTTTTTGTATTTGGTCTATCCCTGGTTTATGGTTCTTTTGTTTGTTGTGGCGGGAGTCAGTGCAAAATATGCGTTAAAAACAAGAAGTGCCAAGGCGTTTGCCAAAGACCGTTTTCTGCGTCTTTTGATTCCATCGGTTGTAATCATGTTTTTACTTGGTTGGATTTGTGGACTCGTGTCGAATTATTATTCTGACATATTTAATGGGAATCATGATAAACTTCCGGGAATCATAAGATATGTGATCTATTCGTTTTGCGGTATTGGACCGTTGTGGTTTGCACGGGAATTATTTCTGGCATCCATGGTTCTTCTTCTGGTTCGAAAGCTGGATCGTAAAGACCGGTTATCGAATCTTTGCGGCAACATAAAATGGTGGGGATTTATTATTTTGTACCTCAGCTTTTGGGGGAGTTCATTTTTGTTGAACACACCCTATATTGAGGTGTACCGCAATGGTATTTACATAAATTCATTTTTGATGGGATATTATATTTTTTCCAATGAATCCATCGTGGAGAAATTAAGAAAGATAAAAAAGATACTGGTTCCGGTTTCGTGCGTTTGTGCCGTCGGATATTGTGTTTATATCTGCACCATGATTGAACCACAGGCGACCGACAATATTTTCACAACGGTTAATTATACATCCATGTCGGTTCTCCGGCATCCATTTACAAATCTATATGCCTTTCTTATGATACTCACCGTTTTTTCGGTGGCCAAAGACTGGCTGGCTTTTCGCGGAGCCTTTGCGGCTTTTATGACCAAGGCAAATTTTGGTTATTATGCTCTTCATTATCCATGTCTTTGTGTGGTGGCATTTGTATCGTATGAAAAATTGCATCTTCCGATTTGGAGCTGTTATCTTGTGAATTTGATTGGTATGTTGCTGTTGACCACGATCTTATATATGGTATTATCCCGGATTCCGGTACTAAAGAGCCTGACTCTTGGGATTTATGAGAGGAGAGTAAAAAAAGATGTTAGTGAGAGCCGAAGTGAATCCAAAGTATAAAGAAATAGAGGTTCATGTTTGCGGCGGTCAAAAAGATAAAAAGGTAACGACGTTAGTATCGGAATTATCAAAATATTTGAATCAGGAGTTTTACGGACAGGATGAAAATGGCGTGAGGACGGTATTGAATCCTCTTGATGTCATAAGTTTTTTTGCATCCGGGCAGAAAGTATATGCCAGAACCGGTAAGGGGATATTTTTTATTCAAAAGAAATTATATGAATTGGAAGAACAGATGGATCCCAGAAACTTTTTTCGCATTTCAAAATCGGAGATCATTAATTTAAAAAAAATAGAAAAACTGGATATGAGTCTGTCGGGAACCATAAGGGTCATTTTAAAAGATGGAAGTGAAACCTATACTTCAAGGAGAAATGTCGTAAAATTGAAAAAGACCCTTGGTATATAAAAGATTGCGATGAAAAAAAGACGATACAGGAGAAAGAAAGCGATGTTAAAAAGATATATCCACTCATTTTTATACAGTGTGTTTTTTGGTTTGTTGGCAAATTTATTGATTGAATTGGTGGTTCGTATATTCTTCGGAATTGATTACTCGCCTTTGACCCCGGAGTATATTGATTTGTTTCCATCCTATAGCATAGCTCTTATGACGGATATGTTGCTTTATGGTGTGTTGGGAATGACATTTTCGGTGATGATGTTTGTCTACGAATTCGACCGAATTGGTTTTGTGATTCAAAATATACTGTATTATTTTTTGACAGGGGTAATATGGATTCCTATTGTCACTTTTGTGTGGCAGCTCCAACGGTATCCAAAGGCGCTCTGGGGAGTCTTGATGGGATTTGTGGCAACTGATATCATTATGACATTAGTGGGATACCGGACAACGAAAAAAAATATTATGGAGTTGAATGAAAAACTGCGAAATCAACAGGCTTAGAACTCATTTGACAAAAAAACTCAAAAAAATAAAAAAAAAGTGTTGACAATAGTAAAAATCTTTGATAAGATAATATTCGCTGACGCACGAAAGATTCATTAAACAGAGGAATCCAAAC
>ONNE01000146.1 GCA_900319095.1 uncultured Eubacteriales bacterium
AATATTTGAATGAAGAACAAAAGAACCTGTAGAGAATAAACTCTCACAGGTTCTTTTTTCGATAATAAGGTTAAATGGAGGGAAATATGGACAGATTTTCACTTGAGCGAAATGGCTCGACACTTATTTTACATATCAGTGAGGAATTAGATCACCACATGGCAGATCAGGTGAGTCGAACGGTAGACACACAGATAGAAAAGGGAATGATACAAAACCTGATTTTTGATTTTACCGGAATGACATTTATGGATAGCTCTGGAATTGGTATGGTTATGGGTCGGTATCGGAAAATGAACTTTTTAGGTGGACATACCTATGTAACGGGAATCGGACAGGAGATCGACCGGATTTTTATGATGTCAGGCCTGTATCGAATCGTATCGAAATATGAAGGAAGGATGGAAAAACAATGAGAAAAAAACATGAAATGACAATCGAATTTGACAGCTGCTCCGAGAATGAAAGCTTTGCGAGGATGGTAACGGCAGCCTTTATAACCAGACTGGATCCCACGGTGGGAGAAATGTCCGATGTTAAAACAGCGGTGTCCGAGGCGGTGACCAATGCCATTATACACGGTTATGAAAAAAAAGAGGGAACCATTGTTATCCATGGGATAATCCGGGACAATGAGCTCTGGCTGGAGATTCAGGACAAAGGTGTTGGCATAACCGATATCGACAAGGCGATGGAACCCTGTTATACAACCAAACCGGAACTGGACCGATCCGGTATGGGGTTTGCTTTTATGGAGGCATTTATGGACAAGCTTGAGGTGAGTTCTGAACCGGGCAAGGGCACAACCGTACATATGTATAAAAAATTTGACAGCGCTCAAAAAGAATGATGGGAGTGACTGCCAATGGAGACCATAGAACTGATCAAACAGTCACGAAGAGGGGATAAGTTGGCAAGGGAACAGGTGATAAAACAGAATATGCCTTTGGTATACAGCATAGTCAGGCGGTTTCACGGCAGTGGATACGATGCGGAGGAGCTGAGTCAGATCGGAGCGATTGGACTTATTAAGGCGGTAGATCATTTTGATCTTGGATATGAAGTCAAATTTTCTACCTATGCGGTTCCCATGATTATCGGAGAGATCAAACGATTTCTCCGGGATGACAATCTTGTGAAGGTCAGCCGGACGTTGAAAGAGAGCAGCTGGCGGATCAAGAGGGCAGCCGAGAAGCTGTCGGCAGAACTGGGAAGAGAGGCGACGATGGAAGAACTCTGTGTTGCCACAGAGATGAAACAGGAGGATGTGGTGATGGCGCTTGCCGCCTCACAGGATGTGGACTCCCTTTACAAGATTGTATTTCAAAAAGAGGGAAGTGAAATCTCTCTGATGGACCGGATTCCAAGTGAACAAAATGAGAGCGAGACTGTATTGAACCGGATCCTCGTCTCTCAATTGCTAAAGGAATTGGGGGAGAAAGAGAGAAAATTAATAGAACTGCGTTATTTTCAGGAAAAAACCCAGGCGCAGATAGCCAAAATTCTGGATATGAACCAGGTTCAAGTCAGCCGGATGGAGAAAAAAATACTGACGTTTCTGAGAGTGAAAATGGGTGAGTAAAAGAGTTTCAGTTTTTTTTAAGGTTAATGAACTACAATAGCGATAAACCTAAACCACAAAAAAGGAGCGGATCGGTATGAAAAAAAAGATATGGATGATCATGACACTGGCAGTTGTCATTGGACTGTCAGCGTGCGCAAAGACAGATGAAAAAAAGAATGACGGAGACACGGCAACGGGTCAGGCGGTCAGTGAGTCAGGACATCACGGAGAACAGGGAACGAAGAGTTCGGTTTCGGCAACCGAAGCAGAATCGGGAGATACGATCAAAAACAGTGAGGATGGCGGGCATGCCATTGAAGTGGATGGCAAAGAACAGACCTATGAGAATGTCAAAGTGATAAAAACAGGAAACTCTGACGGGGACGAGGCAGATTTCTATGGAGAGAATGCAGCGGTTTTTGCCACAGGTGGTGCTGTCCTTACGATGTCCGATATGCAGATTGACACAAATGGAACGCATGCCAATGGTGTGTTTTCTTATGGAGAGGGGACAACCGTCAAGATATCGGATTCCGAAATCAAGACGAGCAGTAATTGTTCAGGTGGTTTGATGACGACCGGTGGCGGAACGATGATTGCGAGCAATCTTACCATTGACACAAAGGGAAATTCATCGGCCGCAATCCGATCGGACCGGGGCGGTGGCACGGTCACAGTTGAAAAGGGAACGTATCAGACATCGGGAACCGGCTCGCCTGTCATTTATTCCACAGCGGATATTACGGTGCGTGATGCCACGATGAAGTCAACCGCTTCCCAGGGAGTTGTTGTAGAAGGGCAAAATTCCGTTCAATTGGAAAATGTCGATCTTACAGCCAGCAATACGAAGAAAAACAGTGATAAACCAAGTTATTATCAGGCGGTTATGATCTATCAGTCGATGTCAGGGGATGCCGCTGAGGGAACCGCGTCGTTTGGCATGAAAAAAGGAACGTTGACCAATCAAAAGGGGGATATTTTCTTTGTCAATAATACAGTGGCAACCATTGATTTGAACAACGTTTCCATTCACAACGAAGACAAAGACGGAATCTTTTTGAGGGCAGCGGCAGCCGGCTGGGGAAAAGAGGGATCCAATGGCGGAAATGTTACGATGAATGCCAAGAACCAGAAAATCGAGGGAGACATTGTGGTGGATGAAGTTTCAGCTCTGAACTTTTATCTCTCCGAAGATTCATCCTGGCAGGGAGCGGTGAATCAGGACGGAAAAGGAGGAAGTGTTTACGTTGAACTAAAGGGAGGTGCCACATGGAAGCTGACGGCAGATTCCTATATCACAAGCCTGACCTGTGACGCAGATTCCATTCAATTAAACGGACATAAGCTGTATGTAAATGGAAAGCAATATAAAAAAGGAAAATCGGAGGGAACCGCTGTTGAAATAAAATCAAATGCTTCCTCGGAATCGGGAGAAAAGCCGGATGGGAAACCGGAGGGAGAGTCCGGCGGTCGTCCGAGTGGAAAACCGGAGGGAAAATCCGGCAGCCGCCCAAGTGGGAAACCGGAGAAAGAGTCCGGCAACCGTCCGAGTGGAAAACCGGAGGGGACACCACCGGCAAAGCCGGATGGTCAGAGTAATCCGGGAGAAAAACAGGAAAGTTAAAAAACAGTCTATTCAAATTATAAAAAACATGGTAAAATATTTATGAATTTTAGAAATTAAAACTTAAGAAAAACTAAAATAAAGGGGTTTTGCCATGAAGAATAGAGCAAGTAGTCTTGTGTTTAAATTTGGTATGCTGTTTTTGATGTTTACGATTGTCACGCTGCTGGTCAGTGGTGTCCTGACTTATTATAATCAGATGAAGAGCTACCGCAGGCAATGTGTTGATGAGATCAAGGCTTTGGGTGTCTATCTTGAGGAAATGATGAAGGCAGAGGGCGAGGACTTTGTCATGTATCAGAATTTTTATGTCGAACACTATGATGAGATTGATATTCCATATGACTTTGATGAATATCAGACAGCATGGAAGAATTATGATAAATTATTTAGGCAGCAGTATCCGGGCAAGACATTGGGAGAAGATATACAGTTATCGGAGCTGACAAAGGAAGTTCAAAAGGCATATCTGATTTATCGGCATGAGTACTGGCTGTTGACGTTTGAGCAGGCAAGAGAATCTTTTCAGATTCCCTATACATACTATCTCCTTCCGTCGCAAGAAGATCATACGATCGTTTACATGATTGACGGGGAGAGAACCAGAAAGAAAGATGGAAAAGAACAATTTCTGTATTTGGGAGATACCTATTATAACCCTCCGGAGAAGTATCCGGTTGAATGGAAGACTTGGGAGACCGGCGAGCGCCAGAACCAGTTTCAGGAGTGGAACAATGCGTGGGGACACACGTACTCCTACTATGTTCCTCTTATCATCAATGGAAGGAAGATGGGGCTGATCGGCACGGAGGTGGATGTCACAACGGTAAACAAGGGGATTCTGAAAAATACCTTTAAGCAATTGGGAGTGATCGGTGTTTCACTCATTGTCTGTGTCTTTTTCCTTCTGTGCTTTATTGAGAGAGTCTACATATCCCGCATCGAGAAGCTGACACTGGATGTCGAGCAATATGCAAAAGAAAAAGATGAATCGGTTGCGACACAGATTGACAATAAGAATAAAGGAAGAGATGAATTGTCTGTGCTTGCCTCACAGTTTGCGAATATGATTCGGGAGCTAGAGGCACATATGACGAATCTGGTCGAGACGACCAAAGAACTGGCGGCAACGAAGCAGTTGGCGAATCGGGACGCATTGACCGGAATTCGTAACAAGACAGCCTATGATGAAGAGATTCAGAGGTTAGAAGAAGAGCTGACCATTGAGCCGGTGGAATGTGGAATCGCCATGATTGATCTGAACTTTTTGAAGCGGATCAACGATGAGCACGGTCATGAGCGCGGAAACATTATGATAAAAAAGCTGTGCATGATGGTGTGCCATATCTTCGACCACTCACCGGTGTTTCGGGTCGGAGGAGATGAATTTGTTGTTATCCTAAAGGGCAATGACTATCATCATATTCAGGAATTGCAAGAGAAATTCTATCAACAGATGGAGCAGATGGCACAGGATGACTCGCTTGAGCCGTGGGAAAAGGTCTCAGCGGCGATCGGAATAGCGTTCTATGATGTGGACACTGACAGCAGTATGTCCGATGTATTTGAGCGGGCAGATCAGTCTATGTATGAGAACAAACGCGCGATGAAGGCAAAACGCCAATAGAAATTATAAAAGAAAATCGAATAAAAAAAGAAAAAATGGCAATCGTAATACCGAAAGGATGTGATCCTATGAAAAAATTCGGTGTGATTACGATTGCCATTGCTATTGTTGCCGTGGGGATCTTTATTTACAATCGTTCACAGAGTGAAAACCGCAGGGAGATGTTTGATGAGCAAAAAGGAACCTTGGTAAAGGAGCAGGTCGAATGGACGAGATTCTATACGTAGCAGTCAATCCGTGTATTCTTACACAGAAAAAAACAATTGCGTTTCGCGAACTTGGTACATTCTATTGTAACAACAAAACAATTGTCAAGACAATTGAAAAAGAAACGTTCTATACTCTGCCCAATGACTGTTCACCGAAAACGACATTTACAATCAGTAAAGTGTATGAGAGGATTCATGCAATCTATCCCGGACTGCAAATGGAAAATGTCGGGGAGAAAGAATTTATCATTATTTATGAAGAAAAAAAGAAAAAGAATGCTGTCACAGAAGTGTTAAAAACTGTTTTTGTGAGCATAATCTGTTTTCTGGGAGCTGCGTTTACTGTTATGACTTTCAATGAAGATGTCAGTGTAGGGAGGATTTTTGACAAAATCTATTCCTTCCTGATGGGAGTGGAAAAACAGGGGGGCTCGGCCCTTGAATTTTGTTATGCCATTGGCCTTCCGATTGGAGTGTTGATCTTTTACAACCATTTCCACAGATGGAAAATGAAAGAAGATCCGACGCCGATCCAGGTAGAAATGCATACGTACGAAGATCAGGTAAACCAGACGGTGATCGCGATGGAATCAAGGGAGGGAAAAACAATCGATGTGGATTAGTAGACAGATTCTTCTTGTAATACTGGGGCTTTGCAGTGGAATGGCGGTCGCAGGAGGTATTTTTGCCTTTATCACCATGTTGGGAGTGATCCCCAGACTTGCTTTTCGAACCAATACCGCAAAGAATATCCTGTTATATGAAAATGCTATTATCTGGGGTGGGACATTTGGAAATTGCTGGAGTCTGTATGGCTATCGAATTCCCCTCATGACCCCCGGAGTCTGTGTCATTGGTATTTTTTCCGGTATCTTTGTGGGATGTCTTGCGATGGCACTGGCAGAGTCTTTAAGAGTCCTGCCAATCCTGATTCACCGCACACATATTGAGAGCGGTTTCCCGTATGTTGTACTGGCACTCGGACTGGGCAAGATGACGGGTACATTGTTTCAATTTTTTTATGGAGGTTAGATTATGAAAGAAGAAAAAACAAAAATTGAGACGGTCATTGAGGAGAAGTCTCAAGAGAAAAAAGAGGAGAAATACAATGAATATGTCAAAGAAAACACGCCAAAAAAGAGTTGGTTGTGGAATCTTTGCAAAGCGTTTTTGGTTGGCGGACTTATCTGTGTGCTGGGACAGATTCTCACAAATCTCTATCAGATAATTGGTCTGCAAAAGGAGACAGCAACCCTGTATACGACCCTCTCGCTTATTTTTTTGAGCATCCTTTTTACGGGATTGAATGTGTATCAGAAGCTGGCAAATTTTGCCGGGGCAGGGACGCTGGTCCCGATTACCGGATTTGCCAATTCGGTTGCGGCACCTGCCATTGAGTTTAAGAAGGAGGGACAGGTTTTTGGCATCGGTTGTAAAATTTTTACGATTGCCGGACCGGTCATTTTATTCGGAGTTTTTTGCAGTTGGATTTTAGGTGTTTTGTACTGGTTATCAACCATGTTTTTCTAGGGAAAGGAAGGATGATATGAGTCAGAAAAAAATGGTCGGGAAAAGAAGTGTGCTTTTTGGACGCCCTCCTGTGATCATTGGAGCCGGCAGTGTGGCCGGTGAAAAAGAGGGCGACGGACCCTTTGGAAAATATTTTGATTTAATTGAAAAAGATCCGCTTTTTGGATCGCAGACATGGGAAGAGGCAGAGAGCCGAATGCAGCAAATGGCGTCGAAAATAGCGCTTCGCAAAGCGGGACTGGATGCCAAAGATGTCCGCTATATGGTTGCGGGAGATCTCTTAGGGCAGCTCATCGCCACATCGTTCGGGATTATGAATTTTAACATTCCGATGTTTGGCGTATACGGTGCGTGCAGTACCATGGGAGAATCTCTGGGAATCGGTTCAATATTAGTGGATGGAGGATATGCGGACTACGTTGTGGCACTGACATCAAGTCATTTTGCCAGTGCGGAAAAGCAATTCCGTTATCCTCTCTCTTATGGAAGCCAGAGACCTTACTCTGCCACATGGACAGTGACGGGAAGTGGTGCGGTAGTTCTGGCATCGGCAGAGGCGGGATGGAGACGCAAAGAGGTGGGATATGTTGAGGTGGCAGGGATCACCACCGGAACCATCACGGATTATGGAATCAAAGACAGTATGAACATGGGAGCGTGTATGGCACCGGCAGCAGCGGATGTTCTTCTTCACAATTTTAAAGATCTCGGTGTGGGACCCGATTACTATGACCGGATTGTA
>ONNE01000208.1 GCA_900319095.1 uncultured Eubacteriales bacterium
CGTCAACCAGTGCATACAGGGTATCATCTCCGCCCTTACCGACATTTACGCCCGGATGAATCTTAGTTCCGCGCTGTCTGTAAAGAATATTTCCAGCCAAAACAAACTGTCCGTCAGCTCTCTTAGCGCCTAATCTCTTGGACTCGGAATCTCTACCGTTCTTGGTAGAACCCATTCCTTTTTTATGAGCGAACAACTGAAGGTTCATATTCATCATGGTCTTTTCCTCCTAACGATTAATAAATGTGACATATTGGCTGCCATACGATTCTTCAATCTTTCGGATTCCTAAAAATAGTGACTGAAACAGCAATTGGGTCTCTTTTGAAACCGGGCCGGTCACTTCGAAATCCAGCATTCCTCTCGGATCATCTCTTCCAAAGGAAAAGGTATCTTCCGTAAAAGCTTCAACGGAATTGATACAATTGATCGCCAGAGCGGAAACCGCTGCACACACGATGTCAAAACCGGATGTCTGATAACCGGAATGACCCTCGATGTGAAAGCCGACTATGTCATCTCTCTGCTTTTTTACACTTACCTGAATCATAGACTTTATGCGTTGATTTTTTCAATCTTTACCTGGGTAAATGGCTGTCTATGACCATTTTTTTTGTGGTATCCGGTCTTTCTTTTATATCTGTAAACAATCACTTTCTTTCCTTTGCCCTCGGCAACAACGGTTGCTTTGACAGAAGCTCCCTCGACAATCGGATTGCCAACTTTAACTTCTTTGTCTCCAACCAAAAGAACCTGGTCAAAAGTCACTTCAGAACCAGCCTGTGCACCAAGCTTCTCGATGTTGATCACATCGCCTTCCTGAACCTTATACTGTTTACCACCGGTTGCTATAATTGCGTACATATAGCACCTCCTAATATCTTTACTCGCCAACTGTGGTGCCTGTCTAAAAATGGACAGAACTATAACCTCGTTGTGCGGCATACTCATATAACATACCATAGAAGCATTCCTTCTGTCAAGGCTGAACCGATGAATTTTTTATTTTTTTAAATATTTTTTTAAGTAATGTCCTATGCGGAACAAAATGGGACGAATCGGCCTTAAGTAAAGCCAGATATCTGAGAGAAACCGATCCATCCCCGTACCAACGGGGCGGAGTTTTCCGTTTTTTACAATGGCAGACAATTTGCCGATGATGGCATCTTGTTGAATGGGACCTTCTACCTGGGTCTGACTGTCGCCGATGGCATAAAAAGACTGCCCTTTTATTTTGTAAATCCGATGCAGAACCAATCGTCCCCCTTTTCTCCGATATAGAACGACATCGCCCCTTCTGGCAGATGATACGTCAGCCGGTTCGATCACAGCCTCATCTCTTCCTGAGATCAGAAAGGGAGTCATGCTGTTGCCATGAGTTGGAATCTGAATGATCTTTCCCTGCTTTAAAAGTGCTTCCGGGGAAATTTTTTCATCACGCGTTGAAGTATTTATCATGAACGGTTCTCAAACTTTCTTATGACAATTTTTCGTTATCTTAGCTTATTATAGCATTTTTTTTACATAAATGCTATAATGAAACCTAGTTAGGGTATTTCTTAATCATGGAAAGGGCAAATATATGAAACCAACTTGCGGATATACCATTGTCTCCATTGACGATACCCCCTATCTCTTGCCATACGGACAAAAGATAGCGGAAAACCGACGGGGAATCCGTCTCAATGAGAGCGGTGCAAAGATATGGGAATGTCTTCCCGCAAAAAATGAAGAGATTCTAAAAAAAATTCAGCCGCTGTATCCGGATTCCCCATCCGTTGATGTCATGGAGCAGGATGTAGACCAGTTTTTGTCTCAGTTAAAGACTTGGGGATTTGTCAATGAGAAGCAGGAACCAAAGGACTCTCAGGATGATCTGCCGATCCGTCTGAAAATTGGCGGATTAGCCGTCTGGCTGCAAGGGATGGAGTCCGCTCTTCTCCACGATTCGCTCAAGGCATTTATTTGTAAAGATAAGAGCATTGAAAAAAATCTTAGGATTGATTTTCAGGCCGTGTCCGGTGTCGAGGGACTTGAAACCGGTGGACGGCTTCTGATCCACACACATGAGATAACCATTTGTGAAAAGGACGATCGGTTTTTGCTGTTTTCGGATCTGCTGGCCCCGATTCAACAGATCCGGCTGAACAGGGATGGCACATATGCCTGTGTGGAATATCTTCCCTCGAACCCCGAGAGGCTGACCGAGTCCTTTTATCATGCCATTCGTTTTATTTACTTATATGCAGCGCAGTGTCATGACAAATTTGCCATTCATTCCGCCTCTGTTTTGTACCATGGCAAGGCATGGCTGTTTGCCGGTTCTTCCGGGACAGGAAAAAGCACACACACTTCTTTGTGGAATCAGTTTTTTGACGCCCCGGTCTTAAATGGCGATCTGAATCTGATTGGCATAAAAGATTCATCGGTATATGTCTATGGACTGCCGTGGTGCGGGACATCCGGTATCTTTCACACAAAGACCTATCCGCTCGGAGGAATTGTTCATTTGAAACAATCAACCCAAAATGCCTGTCAGACACTGACAAAGGCAGAACAGATTCTCTTTACTGCCCAGCGAATGATTTCTCCCACGTGGGAAAAAGAAATGCTGCAAAGAAACTTGGCTTTTTGTGAGCAATTGTGTGAAAATGTGCTGAATGTTCGATTGTTCTGCACAAAAGAACGTGAGTCGGCTGAACTCATGAAACAAAAAATTGATGAGTGGGAACAGAACAGAGAGGCATAGAGATTGATGGAAAATACAAGGTTTCAACAGATAAAACAAAAAATACGTGATGGCGCCCTCAAAAAGATGCTCTATCAGACTAAGTGGATCTACCGGTATGTGAGGCAGTATCGACTTTATATTGTTTTTTATACAATCATTGGGCTTTTGGGAACTTTTATCGCACTCGGATCCAGTCTGGTATCAAAAGATCTGATCGATATCATTACCGGACATCAGACGGGGGTTCTGGTAAAAACATTCAGTCTTATGATCGGACTGGCGATCGGAAGTACTTTGATCAATCAGCTTTCGAATTATATATCCAATTGGATCAGCATGAAAGTTGAGAGTGAGATAAAATCCGATATTTTTGAAAAAATGCTCGAAACGGACTTGGAATCCATTATGAAATATCATACGGGAGATCTTTTGACGCGCTGGAATTCGGATGCGGTCAATCTGTCGACCGGTATTCTCAGCTGGATTCCCTCACTGATCATTCAGATCGTAAAATTTGTCAGTGCGTTTGCGGTTGTCATTTACTATGATCCCACGTTTGCCATCTTTTCTTTTATTGGTGTACCCTTTACTATGCTGATGTCCAAAAAGCTTATGAAAAGAATGGTTCATAACAATCAAAAAAGTGCGAAAATTCATGCCAGAATGTCCGGATTCAATCAAGAGGCTTTCTCCAATATCCAGACCATTAAGGCATTTGATCTGATTGGAATTTACGTCTCCTATTTAAAACAGCTACAGCGAGAATATATTACGATGAGAATGGATTTTCAGAGAATGTCCATTTTCACATCGATTCTTATGTCGACCATTGGTCTTCTCGTCTCCTACAGTTCGTACGGATGGGGAATTTACCGGGTATGGAGCGGTGTGATCAGTTACGGGACAATGACGATGTTTTTGACGCTCTCCGGCTCACTTACCGGGACGTTAAATTCTTTGATATCGCTGGTTCCGAC
>ONNE01000149.1 GCA_900319095.1 uncultured Eubacteriales bacterium
TTATCCGGATTATGACGGATGAAAGTGAATATCATGCCTTTATCGATCTTGAGAATAAAGTGCTGGGAGACAGGCATGGGACAAAGGCAATACATTCCGGTGGGGAATTAAAAATGCTTCATGATAAGTTTCCTGATAATATTCATCTGTTTGGTGCTTTGAAGGACGGTGCTTTAATTGCTGGTGCAGTTGTGTATGAATATCGAGAAGTTATTCATACACAGTATATGGCTGCCAATGATGAGGCGAGGCGTATAGGAGCTTTGGACCTGGTAGTCAGTGAGGTGATTGAACAGTATAGAGATGAAAAAGAGTGGTTGGATTTTGGAATTTCGACGGAACATAGAGTAAACTCGCTGAATGAAGGATTGATTTTTCAAAAAGAAGGATTTGGCGGAAGAACCGGAATTTATGATATCTGGGAGATTGACTTATGAAAGTGTCTTTTTTGGTTACTTATTATAATCAGGAACAATTTGTGAGACAGAGTCTGGAAAGTATAATCAAAATAGAAAAATCCTGCCAATGGGAAATTCTGATTGGCGATGACGGTTCATCCGATCACACGATTTCAATTGCTGAGGAATACGCAAAAAAATTTCCTGATCATATCAAATTATATGTTATGCCAAGGGATTTAAAAAAAAAATATGATCCGGTAAAGCGAGCAAGTGAGAATCGTCTGAATTTATTATCAAAGGCAGAAGGAGATTTTTTTTGTATCATGGATGGGGATGATTATTATATTGATTCCCATTTTGTAGATGAGGCAATTTCTGTATTTACCAGAGATAACAGCGTGTCGGTTGTTGCTTTTGGATATCAGGATGTTTTTGTGGATCACAGCAAAAAAAATCATATACTGTCTGAGACGGATTCTCATGGCTATGTAGATAGAAAACAGTATCTGAGTTCATTCTATATTCATTCGGGTGCATGCGTTTACCGGAAAATGTGGGGGAAAGAAAGAATTGCATACTTGAAGAAAGTTGGCTATTACGACGATAATGATATTGTTATTAACAATTTAAATTATGGTACAATGTACTCTGTGAAAAGGCCGGTTTATGCTTACAGACAGACCGGATCAAGTATTTATACAAGTATGAGTGAGATTGAAAAGGCGGTATTGAATGTTCAGGGGCTGGATGTTGACTTAAAGTTAATTGGTGAAGAATATCGTGGGAATTTGCTTGAGAGAAACGCCATTTCACTTCTCACAATGTTTACATGGAAATTGGAACTGAGAGAATGTCTGGGCAGTCAAAAGTATGATCAGTATTGTGAAATGTGCAGACAGATTGATGATTCATATGCGTTTCGAATATTGACATTTGATGAGCGTTCAGAAAAAGATAAAAGAGAGATTAAGGCAATCATAAAGAAAATTCGATGCTCCCGGATTTGGAAAGCGTGCAAAATTCAAATTAAGTATATAATGAGAGGTTTTGTGAGATGAAAAAACAGATATCATGGGGGGTTGTGCTGTCTTTTATTTCACAGATTATTTCAATCCTTGTTGGTCTGGCATATACTCCGGTAATGGTTAAGATTCTGGGGCAAAATGAATATGGTCTATACCAGCTGGTGCAATCCGTTGTCAATTACC
This sequence comes from uncultured Eubacteriales bacterium, assembly GCA_900319095.1. GTDB lineage: Bacteria > Bacillota > Clostridia > Lachnospirales > Lachnospiraceae > Eubacterium_F. The sequence goes on from ONNE01000149.1 coordinate 1,610, forward strand.
TGAATTTAATGAATTTTGGTTTTAATGGTGCATATATCAGATTTTTTTCATTAGCAAGAGCAAAAAATTCAGAAAAAGAAATTGCCAATGTAAATGGAATGTTTATGGGATGTTTTCTTCTCATAGCAATTATGTGTCTGATCATGGGAACTGTTTTGCTCTTTCATATTGATATTCTGGGAACACAGATCACAGAAAGTGATTATGGAATTGCGAGAAAGTTGTTGATCCTCATGGTATTAACGCTTGCCTTATCTTTTCCAAACAGTCTCTTTGTGGCGTACATGTCGGCAAATGAAAAGTTTATTTTCCAGAAGGGATTCAATATTTTTATGAACCTTCTTCTACCGGCTATTAATCTGCCGCTGCTGTATATGGGATTTGGTTCGATCGGTGTTGTGGCGGTAAATCTCTTTTTAGCAATCATAAGACTGGCTTCCAATTTTTTATATTGTGTCAAAAAATTAAATATGAAAATTACAATTGGTTTTTTTGACAGAAGAATCTTAAGAAGTCTTTTGGGATATACATTTTTTATATTTTTGAGTGATTTGGTTGATCAACTCAACTATAATGTGGACAATTTTTTACTTGGAAGATTATCAGGAACAGTGGCTGTTGCAATCTATAGTGTGGGATCCAATCTGAAACATTATTATACTCTTGTTTCGTGGATTATACCGGAAATGTATGTTCCCAGAGCAAACCGCATTGCAATTGAAGAGGGGGATGATAAAAAACTTACGGAAATTTTTACGAAGATCGGTCGCTATAATAATTATGTGATTCTTCTTATCTCGACAGGATTTTTTTTGGTTGGAAAAACTTTTGTCCGTCTTTGGGTTGGTGAGGAATATGACTTATCATACCGGGTCTGTCTGATTTTGATGATTGCCGGATATGTGGCGGCAATACAGACCCTGGGGGTAAATATTCAAAATGCAAAGAATATGCACCGGATGAGGTCAGTCGTATATTTTTTTGTTGCCTGTATCAATGTGATCAGCAGTATTTTTTTGATTAGACTTTGGGGAGTGACGGGTGCGAGTCTGGGAACGCTTTTTGCCATTATAATCGGAAATGGCTTATTTATGAACTATTATTATCATAAATTTGTAGGGTTGAATGTTTTTTATTTTTGGAGGGAAATTATCCAATGGACCGTTCCTGCCTGTATTTTATGTGGAGCATTTAAGCTGTTATTGACATTTGTAAAAATTAACTCATGGTTTACTCTGGCCCTTTTTGTTATCCTGTATAGTGTGATATACTTGCTGCTTTTGTGGTTTATTGGGATAAAAAGCGATGAGAAGAAAAAAATTATTAAAGAAATAAAGAGAATCATGTGAGGTGCTTCAATATGAAAATGAAGGGACTGCTGAAAGAAACTATAAAAAAAATGCCGGTTATGAAAAATTTCTTTCAAAAGAATGCGGAAATGCAGGAAAAGATTCAGTGGTTGATGGAGAAGAATCAGATATTGTCGAATGAAAAAATCGATCTGAGATTGAAGATAAAAAAGATGGAACACAAAAAAATAACGGTTGTCTTTGTGTGCCACAGACCTTCTGTCTGGGAATCTTTGAGAAGTGTGTATGAAGAACTGGCAGAAGATGATTCTTTTTTCGTTCATATTGTGGCAATTCCCAACAAAAAAGAATTGCCGGATGTGGGTTTTTTTCATGAAGAATATGAGTCAGAAGGTGCTGAAGAGTTTTGGAAAAAATATGAATGTATAAACGGATATGATTATACCACAAGAGAGTGGTTTGATATCCGTTCATTAAAGCCGGATTACGTGTTTTTTCAGCAGCCATATAACATAACAAGAGGACCTTTATATAAAAGCTGGGTTGTATCAGAATATGCTAAGATTTGTTATGTGGCATATGCAAACAATTTTATCGGGGGTGGAATTCTTGAAGAAACAAGTCCAAAGGATTTTATGCAAAATGTTTTTGAATACTATACCCAGAATGAAATTGATGATCAACTTGTCCGAAATGTCTTAGACAAGGATGGAAATCATTTTACCAGAACAAAAATTACAGGATTTCCCCGCTATGATAACCTGGAGCAATATGAAGGATGTGTGTCATCTACATGGAAAACAGCTTCCCAAGATAATTTTTTTCGTGTTCTCTGGACACCCAGATGGTGCGTCAATGAGGGCACCTGTTCATTTTTTGAATATAAAGATAAATTAGTAGATTTTTTTTCGGAGAATAGAGATTTTGAATTTGTTTTTCGACCACATCCACAGGCATTTTTGAATTGGAACAGAACAGGTGAATTTCCGGAGAAAAAAGCCAGGGATTATTTGAGAAAATATCAGATGTCGGAAAATATGTCAGTGGATCAGAAGGCAGAATATTTTAAAACTATATTTTCATCGGATTGCCTGATATCGGATATGTCAAGTTTTATTGCGGACTATTTTATGACGGGAAAGCCCGTAGTCTACTGTCATAAAAAAGATATGTTTAATGAATTATCCCGAAAAATGTCCGAGGGGTTTTATTGGATCCGCTCATGGAAAGAATTAAAAGAGACCCTTGTGATGTTACAATCCGGGGAGGATCCACTAAGAGAGAAGAGGATGGAATTGTTAAGGGAGCTGAATATGAGGCCGGAAAATGGTTCAGCAGCAAAAAAAATCAAGGCAAGAATTTTGGAGGATGCCGGGAAGTAGGTGTGAATATGTCTTTTGGACAAGCGATATCAGAAGAAGAGTACAGGCAAATTGCGTTTGAATTATTGGAGAGCTTCTCGAATGTCAGCGAAAAATACAATTTGAAATATATTTTAGATTATGGCACTCTTTTGGGATGTATCCGGCACAATGGGTTTATTCCGTGGGATGATGATATCGATGTTTCGATGCCGAGGGAGGACTATGAAAAATTGTATGAACTTTCAAGGTCAAATCACGATCTGTTTGGCCCCAATTATATGCTGGTAACAAACAGAGATGGAAAAAGTGTGCAAAAACCTTTTTTTAATCTCGTTGATATACGCACGATTACGGTTACCGAAACAAGAAAAAAAAGGTATTGGTATCCGGTCTGGATTGACATATTTCCAATGGATTTTTGTCTGGATAGCGAACCGGAAATAAAGAAGATATATGGAAGATATTCATATGGAATTCAAAACGTGTGGAATGTATTGAATCCTCCGCCTAAAGGTCTTATAATAAAAATTGAAAACATTTTAAATCAGTTTATCCTCTGTTTTATCTTAAATCAGTTAGATAAATTGTGCAAAAAAAACATTGGTAATTCAACCGGTCAGTTAATCAATTGGCAAAGTCCGTACGCGCCGAATGATATGTCAAAAACAATATACTATGAAAAATATCTGCTCATGAAATTCGGCGAAAAAAAATATAGGGTGCCATATAACTATGATGAGCGGTTAAAATATTTATATGGTGATTATATGACGCTGCCTCCGGAAGAGAAAAGAGAGCGTCATATTGTAGAAGCATATTGGAAAGCGGAATAAAATCTTTATTTGAGAGGATCGGGCAATGAGTTTATATGCAGAGATAAGAACCTATATGATCAGGAAATATCCAACGGTAATCAGCGAGTACAGTCAATGGCTCACATCCCATGGCAACAATACGCTGACAAGAAGGTTGAGGGCATATGCGCATTTGTTGGGGCTTGTACTTCGTTCAGGGGAGAAAACAAAAAAAATAAAAAAGGGCGAGTACGAAGACAATCAGCGAGAGTCTGTCGAGAGCTACATAAAAAGATGTGAAGAATATGATGTGGTATCCTTTGATGTGTTTGATACTCTGATTCTTCGATGTGTTGACAGACCGGAAGATATCTTCCGTCTGTTGGAAGCAGTGGTCGGATATGCCGGATTTACACAGATCAGAAAAAAAGTGGAGGAAGAACTTACAGAGGATGGGATAGTTACAATCGGAAATATCTATGATCGATTGCATGAGCGATATGGAATTGAAAAGCAAGTGCTGGATAAAGAATTTGAGCTGGAACTCAAGCTTAGTTCACCGAATCCCTTTATGTTGGAGCTCTATAAACGGCTGATGGATGCAGGAAAATGTGTGATTGCCGTCAGTGATATGTATTGGCCGGCAGAACAGATTGAAACAATCCTAAAAAAATGTGGTTACCCTGTGATGGAACGCGTGTTTGTTTCTTGTGATGAAAAAAAGAGCAAAGCGGATGGAACTCTGTTTGAATGGATTCGGAAGGAAGCATATCCGGGTAAAAAAATAATTCATTTGGGAGATAATTATAATGCAGACGTTGACATGGCAAGACGTAATGGGATAGCGGCTTATCATTACGGCAACGTGTTCAATCAGGGATACAGATACCGGGTTGATTCAAAGGGAAAAGCGTATGGTCTGTCAGTTGCCAATGCGCTGGTTAATCGTGAGATCCATAGCGGAGTCACACCGTTGAGAGCATATGAGAGATTTGGTTTTATTTATGGCGGTTTATTGACAGCAGGTTTCTGTCATTATGTCAATTTAAAGGGGAGAGAGATCAGGGCAGACAAACTGCTTTTTTTTGCCCGCGATACAGACATTGTTTACAAGTCATACAATCAGTGTTACCGGGAATTTGACTGCGAATATGTATATGCTTCAAGAAATGTACTTTGCAAATTGGCATTTCAGAAATATCCCGATATTTTTTTGGAGATGCTATTCAAACGATGGCTGATCGAGAAGGGAGAACAGGTGACTCTTGGCAATGTGCTAAAGGAAAATGGAGTGGATTGTCTGATTGATAAACTGCCGGAGTATGGACTTTCGGAAGATGATCTTTTTCAGGATAAGCATTTGAAGGCAATCTCCGAGATGTTATTTTGCTATAAAGAAGAGATTCTTCATGGTTTTCAAGATATCTATCAGGCAGCAAAAGACTATTGGAAAAGAGTGGCAGGAAATGCGAAGAGACTGTTGATCGTTGACATCGGATGGCGGGCATCTGCCAAAATTTGTTTAGATTACTGGCTTCATGATGTGTGTAAATTAGATGTATCTCTCTTTATCGTACAAATGGGAAGTCATCGGACTTATTTTAACGAGGCAGAATTTGAAAAGGACGAGATTTTTTCCTATTGTTTTTCATCCGATCTGAATAAAAATATAGGAGAAGAACTTTATTTGGATATATTGAAACTGGAGATTTTTGAAAAGATCTTTTCTGCTGCCCATCCGACTCTGCTCTCGTACAAGAGGGAGAGGGATGGTGCAAAACCGGTCTTTGCAAAAGCAAATGATACGAACAATCAAATTGTAACCGAAATACAGACCGGCATTCTTTCTTTTGTCAAAGATTACCACGATGTGGAGTCACAGTTGGATTTTGATCTCATGGTTCCGGGATGTGTGGCCATGGAACCGCTCATGAATTTGTACAGGAGCAATCAATATTTAGAGAAGATGTTTGGTGTCTATGAGTACAGTTATGTTCCAGGGAAATAAAAAAGAAGAGAGAACGACTGGATTCTGCTCAGTAAGACAAAAAACGATGAAATTAATTGAGTAAGTATTGTGGGGGATGTGGCAAATGAGGAAGCGTATGTTCACGTTTTGTTCTGGGTAAAAAAAACGTTTGACATTTTTCTCCAAACGTTTTATACTAATCAACATAGAAAAGATAAAACCAAAAACCGATGAACGAGAGTAAGTAGGTATCAGGAACGTTCACAGAGAGTCGCTGTCTGGTGCGAAGCGATAGCAGAACTGATATTGAATGGACTCGTGAGGGCAGCCTGAAAGTCAGAGGACGAGTATGCGCTGACGGAGACCTGAACCGTTATCTACAGGAGTGCATGATAGTGCATGGCTGAGCGGGTGATTTTATGTCGCCAAGATGGGTGGTACCGCAGGAGAATGATATCTCTTGTCCCTCTTCCGATACAGGAAGAGGGACAAGAGATTTTTTATTGGGCAAAATCCCATTTTTTCGAATCGCTTCACCGTTCTGAATCGCACCTTGCAGAGATTGGAGGGATGATAAGAATATGGTAAATGTAAGTTTAGACAAAATGAAGGAGTTGGCAAAGGGTTATGATATCGTGCCGATCCAAAGAGAAGTTTTTGCGGATATGGTGACACCGATTCTGCTCCTTCGAAAGATTGCATCAACGAACAAACGATGTTTTCTTCTGGAGAGTATTGAGGGAGGAGAAAAGTGGGGCAGATATTCGTTTCTCGGATACAATCCGGTGATGCGTGTGACGGGCACGCAGGGGCAGGTTACGATTGAAAAAGAATCCGGGCGATCGGTCGTGAATACGGAGGATTCGTTTTCGGTCATCCGGGAGATTCTGAGTGAAAACCGGGCACCGGGAATTGAGGGGATGCCACCGTTTGCGGGTGGATTTGTCGGATATTTTGCCTATGCCATGATCGCGCATGCAGAACCGAAATTGAAGATTAAGAGGGGCGGATTCGATGACTACGATCTGATGCTTTTTGACAAAGTGATCGCCTATGACCATCTCAAGCAAAAACTTTTGGTGATTGCCAATGTGAGAGTGGATGGAGATTGTGAGAAAAATTACAACAGGGCAGTCAGCGAGATCGATCAGATTGTAGAGCACATTTTTGATGCGACAAAGATCGAAGAGGAACCGATCTGTGACAATGTCCGGTTTACCTGCAATGTGACGAAAAAAGAATATGAGACGATTGTTGAAAAGACAAAAGAGTATATCCGCGACGGTGATATTTTTCAGGCGGTTCTATCAAGAAGGTTTTCAAGTGATTATGAGGGCAGCCTGATTCATCCATACCGCGTTCTCCGAACCACAAACCCGTCTCCTTACATGGTGTATATGAATATGGATGATGTGGAGATTATGAGCACATCACCGGAGACGCTGGTGCGCCTTCAGAATGGGCGGCTGGTCACTTTTCCGGTTGCCGGTTCCAGACCGAGGGGGAAAGACGAGAGCGAGGATGAGGCACTGGTAAAAGATTTAATGAGCGATGCCAAGGAGTTGTCAGAACACAATATGCTGGTGGATCTGGGGAGAAATGATCTGGGACGCATTTCCAAGTTCGGCTCGGTGGAAGTCACAAAGTACCAGATGATTCACAAATATTCCAAGATTATGCACATCTGCTCTCAAGTGGAGAGTGAGATTTTAGAAGAGAAAGATGCCCTGGATGCGATTCAGGCGGTACTGCCGGCAGGTACTCTGTCCGGTGCCCCAAAGATCCGGGCATGTGAGATTATTGATGAGTTGGAGAGTGAGCCAAGAGGAATCTATGGAGGAGCGCTTGGATACATTGATTTTAGTGGAAATCTGGACACCTGCATAGCGATACGGATGGCGGTCAAAAAGGGTGGCAAGGTCTATGTACAGGCCGGAGGCGGAATCGTCGCAGACAGCGTACCCGAGGCAGAATATCAGGAATCCGAAAACAAGGCAAAGGCAGTTATGCTTGCGATCGAGAATGCAAAGGAGGTGCTGGACAATTGATTTTATTGATTGATAATTATGATAGCTTTTCCTATAATCTGGTACAGCTCTGTGGCACGATCCGTCCCGATATTTCGGTGGTCAGAAACGATGAGATCACAATCGGGCAGATTCAAAAGATGCGACCGTCACACATCCTTTTGTCACCGGGACCGGGATATCCGAAAGATGCCGGAATCTGCGAGGAAGTGGTGCGGCAGTGCCAGTCTGAGATCCCGATTCTGGGTGTCTGTCTGGGACATCAGGCAATCTGTGAGGTATATGGTGCCACGATTACCCATGCCAGGGAACTGATGCACGGGAAACAGAGTCTTGTCACGCTGGATGCACAAAATCCAATTTTTAAGGGGATGAATAAACAGTCAGCCGTGGCGAGATACCATTCACTGATTGCCGATGCCGATACGATTCCGGAGGAATTAGAAGTCATTGCAACGGATGAGATCGGACAGGTGATGGCCGTAAAGCACCGGGTGTACGATGTGTACGGACTTCAGTTTCACCCGGAGTCCATCCTCACACCGGATGGAAAACTCATGTTGGAAAACTTTCTCTCAATATAAAGTAAAAATATCAGAACGTATGGAGGATTATAAGATGATTCAAGAGGCAATTCATGAAGTAATTAATAAGAAAGATTTAACGTATGAACAGGCAGAGACCGTGATGAAGGAAATTATGACCGGAGAGGCTTCGCAGGTGCAAATGGCTACGTTCCTCACGGCTCTTCGGATGAAGGGAGAGACGATCACGGAGATCACGGCATGTGCACAGGGAATGCGTGAGGTAGGAACGCACATTGTTCCTGACAAAGAAGTGGTTGAAATCGTGGGAACCGGCGGTGATGAAGTGGGGACGTTCAATATTTCGACGACCGCTGCGTTTGTGATGGCGGCAGCCGGTATTCCGGTGGCAAAACATGGGAATCGAAGTGTTTCCAGCAAGAGTGGGGCAGCGGACATACTGGAGATGCTCGGAGTAAATCTGATGGTTGATGAACAGAGAGCACTTCAGGTTCTCAACGAGACCAATATGGTGTTTTTGTTCGCCCAGAAATATCACTCGTCTATGAAGAATGTCGGACCGGTTCGCGCACAGATGAAGGAGAGAACGATTTTTAACATTCTGGGTCCTCTCACAAATCCGGCCAATGCGACCAGACAGCTTCTGGGTGTCTATGACCGGGAGCTGGTGGAAGTGCTTGCACAGGCGCTCAGTAATCTTGGTATTACCCGTGGAATGGCGGTGTGTGGTTCAGATGGATTGGATGAGATCACCGTGACCGGACCGACACACTGTTGTGAGATCCGTGGCAAAGAGCTTCGGTCCTTTGATATTACACCGGAGCAGTTTGGTTTAAAGACGTATCCGCTGGGTGAAGTGCTGGGCGGAACGCCACAGGAGAATGCACAGATAACGAAAGATATTTTATCCGGAAAAGAGCAGGGTGCCAAGAGAGATATTGTCCTGATGAATGCGGGAATGGGCATCTATTTGGGAAGAGATGATATTTCGATGGAGGATGCCATTTCTTTGGCGGCACAGACGATTGACAGTCAGAAAGCATATCAGAAAATGCAGGAATTTGTGCGCGCCATGGCATAGAGAGGGGGATTCGATGTCTTCAATACTGGATGAGATAGCAGAAAAGACCCGTATCCGGGTAGAAGAATCAAAAAAAAGGATATCTCTTGAAGAGATAAAAAAACAGGCAAAATCAATGAAAACAGGGAGGAACTTCCCATTTGAGAGAGAATTGGAACGGCCGGGGATTTCCTATATCTGTGAGGTCAAAAAGGCTTCACCATCCAAGGGACTGATCGCGGAGGAATTTGATTTTCTTGCCATTGCAAAGGAGTATGAAGAGGCGGGAGCCGGAGCCATCTCGGTGTTGACGGAACCAGAGTATTTTCTGGGAGACATAAAATACTTAAGGCAGATTCGCAAAGAAGTAAGTCTTCCGCTGCTCCGAAAAGATTTTACCGTCGATGAATATATGATCTATGAGGCAAAGGTGGCAGGAGCAGACCTTGTTCTTCTGATCGCTTCCCTGCTTGACACAGAGACCATAAAGCGATATATTCAAATCTGTGACAGCCTTTCGATGTCTGCACTCGTCGAGGCGCATGATGAGAGGGAGATTGAAAAGGCGCTTATGGCAGGTGCCCGGGTAATTGGTGTCAACAACCGGAATCTCAAGGATTTTTCCGTCGATATCAATCACGCGATCCGGCTGAGGGAAATGGTTCCCGGTGACTGCCTGTTTGTGGCAGAGAGCGGAATCCGTACAAGAAGTGATATTTTGGCGCTGGAA
>ONNE01000147.1 GCA_900319095.1 uncultured Eubacteriales bacterium
CAATTTCGGCATCTTTTAGTTTTTTGTAGTTTTCAATCGTTGTCGCTGCTATATTGACATTAATTCTCCGGATAGAACCATTTTTGTGATGGATCTTGTAGATTGTATCAATGCTCTCCAATATATATTCAATCGGATTGATCTGAGGATGCTCCCCTGCCTCAATCGCCAGTCTCTTATGACCCATGTCCTGGAGCGCGATCACTTCCCTGCGAATTTCTTCCTGCGTCAATTTCTTCCGGCGAATGTTTTTATTTTTTCCGTGATACGGACAATAGAGACATCCGTTGACACAGTAGTTCGACAGATAGAGCGGGGCAAACAGAACAATGCGGTTGCCGTAATAATCCTGTTTGATCTGATTGGCGAGCTGGTAGCACTCGTCTACGATCTGATCGTCCTCACACGCCAAAAGCACCGATGCCTCCCGGTGATCCAGTCCCTTTCTCTCTCTTGCCTTGTCCAGGATCTCCCGGATCAGAACCATATCCTCTTTATGCGCCTCTGCATAGGCAAGCGTGTCCATGATCTCCTCGTGATTTATAAATTCTTCTGCTCGCAGCGAAGTTTTATCATACATTTCTTTTTCCTCCCTCATGAAATTCATGAGCCATCATATCCGGATGATCTCCCCGGTCAGTGACAATCTCATAGCCGATGGATTTTATTCTTCTTCTCAGGCATTCGATACACTCTGCTGCCTCTTCACCGGTACAGATTTTTCCGTCATATAAAAGATATTTGTCTCTGACATTCACCGGAGACAAATTCGGCATGATTACATTGGCTCCGGATAAAATCCCTCGCTCCCGCCCCTTGGGATCTGCCGTGCCAAGCGCTGTCGTGGCCGGAATCAAAAGCTTGGGCGACAGGATTCGAAGAATCGATATCAGTGCCAGCGTCACATCAAGAACGGAACTGCGCGTGCCATCGACTCCCTCGACCGCAGCCGTCCGACCTCCCAAAGGAGTATCTTTCTGTGGAAGAAAGGGTCCTATGCCAACCATGTGGGGCTGACAGTCAAGAATAAATCGAAGATCCTCATACAGTGTGTGAATGCTCTGTCCCGGTGAACCCACCATAAATCCACATCCCACCTGATATCCGATATCCTTTAGATCATACAGGCAGGTTCGCCTGTGTTCAAATGACATCTCATCCGGATGCAGACTCTCATAGTGTTTGCGATCTGCCGTCTCATGGCGCAGCAGATAGCGGTCGGCTCCGGCCTCAAAAAAAGCCTGATAGCTCTCCCTGTCTCTCTCCCCGATCGACAGGGTAATGGCGATATCCTTGTGAGAACTGCGAATCCCTCTCACAATATCACAGACGGTCTCATCGTCATAATAGGGATCTTCGCCTCCCTGTAAGACCACCGTTCGGAATCCGAGCTTATATCCATTCTCTACACAGGCAAGAATCTCGTCCTTTTGTAACCGATATCTCTCAAGGTTTGTATTTGAGCGCCTCAATCCACAATAGTAGCAGTCATTTTTGCACCAATTAGTAAATTCAATCAGCCCTCGAATATAAACATCCCTCTGGTAGACGGTATAAGAAGTCTCTCTGCCTATGTTGTACAAAACTTCCCGGTCTTTTTGTTCCGTCAGATTCAAAAGGATACACAGCTCTTCTTGTGTGATATCTTTTTTCTTTGCAATATGAGATAAAATGTTATGAATATCCAAGTGATCCTCCCGCTCTCTCAAACCTGATAAACCGATAAACAAACACATTTATTATACAATATCGCTCTTGATATCGCAACTGATATGGTGGATTTATTCTGTCCTTGAATCCTGCCTAATTATCCGCTACAATAGAGTGAAAGAGAGCGCACACCCAGACTTCGATATGTGAAAAAACGTGCGTAAATGGAGGAAACAATGACCGATTTACAGAATACGCCTTCCGGAATGCGCACGCATATCGGATTTTTTGGCAGAACCAACAGTGGCAAATCAACTCTGATCAATGCTCTTGCCAGTCAGGACGTCTCCATCGTGTCTTCCGAAAAGGGAACGACGACTGACCCGGTATATAAAGCAATCGAGATTTCTCCCATCGGCCCGTGTCTTCTCATCGACACAGCGGGCTTTGATGACGACACCGTTCTGGGAGAACAAAGACTCAAAAAGACGAGGCGCGTGGCAAAAGAATGCGACATTGCCGTTTTGGTTTCCGACGATGGATCTCTGGCTTCAGATGGCGAAATCCTCACTCTTTTGGAGTCGCTGTCAATCCCTGTGATCCGTGTGATCAATCACATCTCTTCCCCGGAATCATTGCCGGCTGACAATTCTTGTGTCATTCATCTCAACGCTGCGAGCGGCAGGGGGATCTCCTCTCTGAAAGAAGCCCTCAAAGAGGCTGCAAAGACTCGTATGAAGCCAAGTATTTTGGGAAATCTGATTCAAAAAGAGGATTTGGTACTTCTTGTCATGCCTCAGGATCAACAGGCTCCCAAAGGACGTCTCATCCTTCCCCAGGTCACAACCCTGCGGGAACTCCTCGACCGGCACTGCGTGAGTATCTGCATAACCCCGGAAGAGTTAGAACTGACATTAAAACGATTGAAGGAGCCGCCAAAACTCATTATCACAGACTCTCAGGTGTTTGATTTTGTATATGAGCATAAACCGGAATCATCAAAGCTGACATCTTTTTCCGTCCTATTTGCCGCTCTCAAGGGTGATATTCCCACTTTTGTCTCCGGTGCCAGATCCATGGCAGACCTAAAACCGGGAGCCAGAATCCTGATTGCCGAGAGCTGTTCCCATGCACCGATGGAAGAGGATATCGGACGCGTAAAAATCCCCACTCTGATGAAGAAAAAAATTCAGAATGACCTTCGCTTTGATGTGTGCTCCGGAAAAGATTTCCCGGAGGATCTGTCCGACTATGATCTGATCCTTCAATGTGGCGGATGTATGGTAAATCGACAGAACATTCAATCAAGGATACAGCAAGCCAAACGTCAGGGCATTCCAATCACGAATTATGGAATCTGTATCGCCTATCTCAAAGGCATCCTGAATCATATTGTTCTGCCATAAGCCAAACACAGGAGGAACAATAAGAAAAATGATTACAGATGAAATAAAATCCGAACTATTTCAGTGGCAGGATATAAAATATCGGGATTTTCAGAGCAAATTGATCCCTTCGATCGAACCGGAGAGCATGATTGGTGTTCGGACGCCCCAACTTCGCAAACTGGCAAAACAGCTGGCAAAAAGAGAGGATATCGATGAATTCCTTCTTGCTCTTCCCCATGAATACTTCGAGGAGAATCAGCTCCATGCCTTTTTCATTGCCAATCTGAGAGATTATGAAAACTGCATGGAACAACTGTGCCGATTTCTCCCCTTTGTGAATAACTGGGCGACCTGTGACCAAATGTCCCCGGCAATATTAAAAAAACACAGACCAGAGCTGGTAGAAAAGATTCCCGCCTGGCTTGGATCAGAGCACCCCTATACCGTGCGGTTTGGCATAAAGATGTTGATGGATCATTTTCTGGAAGAAGATTTTTCAATCCGGTATCCCGAATGGATCTCCCAGATCCGCTCCGATGAATACTACATTAACATGATGATTGCCTGGTACTTTGCCACCGCACTGGCAAAGCAGTACTCATCCATTCTGCCATTCCTCAAAGAGAAGAGGCTCGACCCATGGACGCACAAAAAGGCCATTCAAAAAGCGATTGAGAGCAATCGGATTTTGCCCGAGCAAAAACAATATCTGCGAAGTCTAAGGTAAACGAACATAGACACCGTCAATTATTGTTTTGGTACCTTGAACAGATCTTCTTCCAATTCGTCCAAAAGATCCTGATAATCGCTCTGGTGCGAGTGTTGATTGGTGGAAACTTTTTTGTGCAGCTTGACCGCCGCTGTGGACTTTGCAATCGGCTGCACGGTTCCGGCTCCGGCAACACATCCTCCCGGACACGCCATACCCTCAAGCAGATAGCCATCGTACTGTCCTCTCTTTGCCAGCATAAGCATCTTGCGGCATTCGTCCAGCCCCTGTGCCACTTCCATTTTTATCTCACCGGCATCCGGATGATTTTCTTTGATATAATTGGCGACTGCCTGTGCAACACCGCCACTGACAGCAAAGCCTCGTCCGTCAGCAGAAGCACCGTGCATGGCATCGTCCTCTTCCAATTTCTCAAAATCAACGTTTTTGGCCTCAAACATACCCATGACTTCTTCGAATGTCAGCACAAAATCAATATCACTTCGGATCGACCGCCGGCTCGCCTCCAGTTTTTTGGCAGCGCAAGGACCGATAAAGGCAACTTTGCATCCCGGATGCTGTTTCTTGATCAGCCGTCCGGTCAATACCATCGGTGTGAGCGCCATGGAAATACACTGCGCCTCATCCGGGAACAGCTTCTTTGCCATAACGGACCAGGCAGGGCAGCAGGAAGTTGCCATAAATGGCAGCTCCGTCGGTACTTCGCGCAGAAAATCTTCAGCTTCTTCAATCGTGCAGAGATCGGCACCGATCGCTACTTCAATGGCATCTTCAAATCCCAATTCTTTGAAAGCTACACGAATTTTTTCCGGTGTCAGCTTATCACCGAACTGACCGGCCACGGCAGGTGCGATCGCTGCATACACCGGCACGTCACTTCGGATTGCCTGAATCGTCTGAAAAATCTGCGCCTTATCTGCAATCGCCCCAAACGGACAATTGGCAAGGCACATACCACAGGAAACACAATTATCCTGATTGATCTCGGCACGACCATATTTATCGGAACTGATCGCTTTCATGCCACATGCCTCGGCACAAGGACGTTTTAACCGCAGGATTGCGCCATACGGACAGACCGTCATACATTTTCCGCACTTGATACACCGGCTCTGATCAATGACAGATCGTCCGTTTTTAAATGAAATGGCATTGCGCGGACAGACCTCCTGACAGGGATGTGCCAGGCAGCCCTGACAGGCCTCCGTCACCCGGATTTCATTGTCCGGACAGGCGTGGCAGGCAAACTTGATGATATTGATCAATGGCGGCTGATAGTATTTTTCCGGCTTGACACATTCTTCCGCCCCGGTGGATACCGGTGACTGCTCGGCAGCCGTGCGAAGCGGCAGTCCCATCGCCAGACGCATCCGCTCTTTGACAATCGCCCTCTCCAAAAACACACTTTCCCGGTAGATCGATACTTCTCCCGGAATAATGCGGTATGGAATCTGTTCCATCTTCGACAGATTCCCCTCTTCATATTCATAAGACAGCTTGGCGACCTCTGAAAAAACTTTCTTTCGGATGTCATTTACGGTGGTCGTAATTCCTCTCATCGACGTCGATGGCATCGTAATATCTCCCCTTTCTACGATGGTTTCCAGTCCTTTGTAAACCCCTTTTATTAATAAAAATTATTAATTATAATCATATCATAATTTAGGATTAAAGTAAATCACTCATTTCTGTGGATCGGTACTCGCTTTCCCACATTGTCCTAGCTTTTTTTCTTCACATATGGGCAAGGCACACAAGCTCCGACATTTTGAGCAAATTATTTAATTTTATCCGCATTTTTTTGTACATCAGTCTCTTCTCTTCCTGGGGAATTTCCGTTCATCTCCGGGTCACACAGATCTATCCGAAAAAATTTCTGAACCTTGTCACAATTCTCATGGTTTCCTGGCTGATCGTGAGAGAGTTCAAGTTCCGCTTTGTATTAAATGAAGATGTCTTGCGCTATCTTTGGTATTTTTATTACATTCCCATTTTGGTAATTCCGCTGCTCGCCCTGTTCACCTCTTTGTCCCTTGGAAAGACGAGCGAGTACCGGCTTCCAAAGAAAAGCATTTTTCTCTCTTTTTTAACAGGAGTTTTCATTCTTTTTGTTTTGACCAATGATTTTCACCAGCTTGTCTTTTCCTTTCCTGTAGACAGTGCCATCCGCTCAGAGCACAATTGTCATTATGAGCCGGTGTATTATATGATCGCTGGATGGGTTCTCTTTTGCTCTCTCTCCGCTTTTTTGATCATGCTCAACAAATCAAGAATTGCCCAGAACAAAAAAGCAAGATGGATGCCGGTCCTGCCGATCGGCATCGCTGTCGTGTACAATCTGCTGTACTATTCGAATCTGACTTTTATCCGCATCGGACTGGGCGATTTTGCGGTGACATTTTGTCTGATCTCGATTGCCTTTTTCGAGAGCTGTCTTCAGTGTGGACTGATTCAGACAAACTCTCATTATCCGGACTTTTTTCACACGCTGGCCCAGACTCCCGTTGTGATTACCGATTCGGGCGATCAGGTGCGCTATGTCTCTGACAGCCGTGAACCGATCTCGAAAGAAGATTTAAAATCCGCAAAGGAAAATTCTCCGATCATCCATGGCGGCAGACGGCTGTACTGTGATTCCATCCGTGGCGGCCACGTCTATCACGCGGAGGATATCTCAGAATTTCTGGCACTCCAAACAACTCTGAACGAGCGCCACGATGAGCTGATGGAACGAAATGCCCTGCTCCAATATGAATACGAAAAAGAGAGGGAACACCAGACCATCAAAGAACAAAACCGTCTCTATGATCTGCTTCAAAAAAAGACCCAAAAACAGATGGAGCAGATCAACCGCCTCACAGAGCATTACCGCACCACGAAAAGCTGGGAGGATAAACAAAAAATCCTTGCCGATATTATTATTTTAGGCACTTATATAAAAAGGCGCAAAGACTTTGTCCTGTCCGAGGAGACGTCCTCCGGAAAAGTGTCGGAGGATATGCTGATCCACGCTCTGTCCGAATCCTTTCACGCACTGAAACTCTCCCAGATACAGGGTGGCTTTTTCGTTCAGACAGAGAACAGCACCTGCCCCGAAACATATTTCCCGCTTGCCTATGATTTTTTTGAGGAAATTGTGGAGACCCTCCTGGATACCGCCCACTACATTAATGTGCGTATTACGGATGTAAACGGTACCCCAAGAGTGAATATCCTCACGGATTCCCATAAAAAAGCAGCCCACTTGTCCGGGCTCTTCCCCGATATTCACATCGAGGAGGACAGTGATGGAACTGAATTTATTCTCCCTCTGACTGGAGGTGAGATGCCATGATGTATGTCACGGATTTATCACCGGAGATCTGCTGTCTTTTTGCCGGGTTTTTGTTCCTGATCACAACCGCTGTCCTTGCTCTGTTTTTGTATCAGCACAGTGTCAGCAACCGCCTGCGCGAGGGAATCGGGGATCTTTTCCTTTTTGTGTGCTTACTCCTGTTTATGTCCTACCTCACAGCGTCCTCCGACACCGGTATCACGCAGTATCCGATCCGGATTCCATGGATTTTGATTCTTCTGGTGAGTATACTGATTGTTTTTTATATCATTGTCCGCTTCCAAAAAACCTATCAGAAGAGCAAGGAGACCTTATCTGCCTCTTCCATCCGTCAGGCCTTGGATCATCTTCCTCTGGGAATCTGCTTTGCCGATCCGATGGGAAATATGTATCTGCGAAAAAGCAAACGAGATGAATGTCCGATGCGTCCTGG
Source organism: uncultured Eubacteriales bacterium (assembly GCA_900319095.1). Lineage (GTDB taxonomy): Bacteria > Bacillota > Clostridia > Lachnospirales > Lachnospiraceae > Eubacterium_F. The sequence goes on from ONNE01000147.1 coordinate 7,536, forward strand.
ATGGTCTACTCCCGGAGGACGATGCTCTGGTCTCCCTGATTGCTGATGCCACCGGCGAGTGCGTCACAAATTGTGTCAATCACGCAGAGGGATCGCATGTCTTTGTCCATGTCTCAGAAAATGACAGCGACTACCGGATTCATATCACAAACGATGGAAAAAAACCAAAGGGAAGCATCACAGAGGGCGGAGGACTCTCTACGCTGCGAAAAAAAATCGAGCAGTCCGGGGGAACCATGTCCATTCTGACAGATCCTGAATTTGCTCTCATCCTCATTTTCCAAAAATAAAATCAGGAGGTAGTTATGATAAAAACCATTATTGTAGAAGATAATCTCTTTATGCAAAATCATCTGATCCACCAAATTTCTTCCGATGAACACTTTCACATTCTTGCCGCTTTTCGCGATGCAAAGGAAGTAGAAAATGCCTGTGCCAGTCAGCCGGTGGATTTAATTCTCATGGATGTCCAGACCCTTCACAATCATTCCGGTCTCGCAGTGGCAGAAAACATCCGAAAGAAATATTCACAGACAAGAGTAATCATCGTGACATCTCTCATTGACCCGGAGATCCTCGCACGCGCCAAATCCGGTGCCGCAGACAGTCTCTGGTATAAAGATCATGGCGATGAGGAACTTATGGATGTTATCTTGCGGACAATGGATGGCGAGCGGATTTTTCCGGATTGTTCTCCGAGCGTTGAACTAAAAGATATGTTCTCCTCTGACATTTCTCCCAGACAAATCGATATTTTAAGACGCTTTGTCAAGGGCATGACCTACGATGAAATTGCCTCTGACCTAAACATATCCAAAAATGGTGTGCGATGGAATCTGGACCAGATCATGGAAAAGGGAGGCTTTCAGAATAAACATGAAATGCTCGCTGCCGTGATTGAAAACAAACTGATTGTAACGACATTAAAAGAATAGCCGGGGATTCCTGTGAACCCCCGGCCTCTCCGGAATCTGACCGATTCTTATCCGGTCAGTTTTTTATTTTACCTGAATTTTCACTGTCACCGTCTTGGATCCGGATTTGTAATTGCTGTTACCCGCAGCCGTTACCTTGACTTTGATCTTGTACGTTCCCTTTTTGGTTCCTTTTTTCACGGTGATTTTTCCGGTCTTTTTATTGATCGTCAGTGCTGAAGACGATCCCTTCTTCACCTTCTTATACGACACTTTTCCCTGATTTTTCTTTACAAGGATGGCACCGGAGATCACTTGCTTTTTACTCTTGACTTTCGATCTCTTTACGGTTTTCTTTGCCGTTTTTACGGTCATCGGCTGTTTCTTTTTGGTCTGTTGGGTCGTGGTCGTATTGGTGCTGGCAGTATCCTGACTGGTATTTGCTGCAGTTGTATTTGTGTTATCCGTCTGTGTCTGTTGTTTTCCGCTCTCTCCCTCGCCCGGATTCTCCGGATTCGGATTCTCGTTTTCTTCTTCTACAAAAGTAAACTTGGCAGCTGTCAGGCTTTCATTTCCCGAGGCAATGGAAACAGTCTGCCATGCCTTCCGGGTATCTTTGTAATCAACGGTTTTCAGACCGCTGCAACCGAGAAAAGCATCTTTGCCTATTGTCGCAAGAATCGGATAGATCACCAGATTGGTAAGTTTCGTATTTCCTGAGAACGCTCCCTGTTCGATCTCTGAGACGGATCTAGGAATCTCAAAGCTGCTCTCCGGTTTTGCCTGAGGATACAAAAGAAGTTTTGTGATATTCTTTTCGTACAGGACTCCCTCCTCCGTGTAGAAATAATCACTGTTTTCATCTACATCAATCTGCTCCAGGTTCGCACAGCCATCAAATGCCGACAAACTGATTTCCCTCATGCTCTCACTGAGATAGACACGAACCAGACTCGTACAGTCTTTAAAGACATCATCACCAATTTCGGTCACATCTCTGCTCTTGCCATCAATCACAATCGTTTTTGGAATTCTTATTACCTTCTTTGTCTTTAGGGAAGAGGCAGGCTGAAGTCCTGTTATTTTGATCCGATAAGCATCCAGAATCTGGTATTGATAATCCTGAAGCGCATCCTCCGAATTCGATTCAAGCGGGATAAAAGTAATGTCATTGTCCTGTGCGTAGGTCTCTGCCGTTGATCCGGTGTATCCATTGATCTCATATTCCGATACTTTTTCAAAATTCCCGTATCCATTCTCCAGATTGGATTCTGAGATATCGGTGGTGTCCTCCGTATAGCCAAATGCATATTCTCCAATCGCACATGTCTTATTCAAAATCGTGATTTCATGATTTGCCTCACATCCACAGAATGCGCCTTTTCCAATCGAACTGATACTCGTGCCGTCAAAGGCGATGGAACCGAGAGTCTTGCATCCAAAGAATGCCCATTTGCCAATCGAGAGCACACCGGATGGAACCGAGATCGAAGTCAGCTTCTCACACTTAAAGAATGCCCCCGATCCAATGCTTGTGAGTGCAGACGGAAATGTAACGGATGCCAGCGACTCACAACCGTAAAACGTATCCTCCTTAATTGTCGTGAGGCTTCCGGTTTTTGGAATGACCACTGACAAAAGTCCGGTACATCCCATAAAAGCCCCTTCTCCAAGTTCTGTGACGCTGCCCGGAATGGTGATCGATGCCAGAGACTTGCAGTCCATAAATGCCGTACTCCCAATACTCTCGATGGTATTTGGCAGAGATACCGTCTCCAGATATGGACAAAACTCAAATGCATTTTCCCCAATGCTCGTAACTCCGCTGTCAATCGAGACACTTCCCATTCCCACATTATAAAACGCAAAATCGCCTATTCCCAACACGGTCATATCCCCAATCAAAGCGGGAATATTGAGATTCTTTTTCTGAATTTCACTGTTTGAATCCAGACATCCGGTAATCTTGATTTCTTGTCCTTTGGTTCCGGAAACAAATGCAAAATCCAAAGAAATCTGCTGCGTATTTATATTATTGGATTTACATGCCGTTATCTGATCGCTCTCATTGTGGTACAAATAAGTAAATCCTTCGACACCTTTGCCGGTTGATGCGAGATAATTAAATCCGGACTGAAAATCAGTCAGAGAATCCGGAATCATCACATATTTTAATTTAGGACAATTCCAAAAAGCCCCCTGCGTCACATAAGAAATTTCTTTTCCAAATACTATATGACTCAGTTTCGAGCACCCCGAAAAGGCATCTTTGTAGATGTGTTTTAATTTTGCCGGGAAGGTAACACACTCCAGTGTACCATTCTCTTTAAAGGCATCCGCATCGATGTATCCCACATTTTTGTCACCTAATTTTGCAGGAATGATGAGTTCTGCCTCATTTCCGTTATATTTTGTAATCATCGCCATATCATTTTTCACTGCGTACTCATAATCGCCATCGGTAAGCGCCTTTGCGGTCTTTGGCATCACGCATGACATACAGAGTGAGAGCAGAAAAATTCCCAATCCGCCTGCCAGTCGAACAATCCTTTTTCCCTTGTTCATATGGTCATCCTCGCTTTCTTTGTTTTACTTTACTTTGATTTTTACGGTCACGGTCTTTTCGCCTGCGAGATAGGATGCATCTCCCTTTGCGCTGACCTTTACCTTGATTTTATAGGTTCCTTTTTTGGTTCCCTTTTTCACGGTAATTTTTCCGTTCTTTTTATTGATCTTGAGCGCCTTTGATGAACCCTTTTTTACTCTCGAAAATGTCACGGTGCCCTTGTTGTTTGTGACCTTAATCGCACCGGAGATCACTCTTGCCTTCTTTTTTAGTTTGGAGGCTTTTATTGTCTTTTTCACGACCTTGACTTTCATCGGCTGGCTCTTCTTCGCGGCCGCATTGGCCGATCCGGTGTCGGATGTGCCTGTGCCGGTCGCAGTCGTATTGTTCGCAGCGGAGTTTCCGACTGTTGAAGAATTGGCACCGGTCTGAGACGATGTTCCACTATCTCCCGGATTTTGTGGATTTACCTTTGATTCATCCTCCGGTTTTTTCCCCGGATCCGTCTCTTTGCCGTACTCATAAGTTATCTTCGCCGAGGTAAGTGCCGTGTTGCCCTCACCGATGGTAATCTCATTCCACTCGCTCTGTGTTCCGGTATAATTTACATTTTCCAGATGAGTACATCCCTCAAAGGCATAATCATCAATTGTCTTGACATCCTTGGAAATCGTAACTTCCTTAAGATTCACGCTGTCCATGAGTGCGCTTTCTCCAAGCACTGTCACTCCCACAGGTACGGTAAATGCCGTGTCCGTCTTTCCCACGGCATACTGAACTAGTTTTTTGCCCTGATCTCTGTACAAGTTGTCATCCACTGCGACAAATTCTGAATTTCCATCTGCGACCTCAATCTTTATCAGACCGCTGCAGCCGGTAAGAACATTGTCGCCAAAACTTGCAAGGCTGGACGGAAAGGAAATGCTTGTAAGACTCTTGCTGTCCTCAAAGGCACTTCCATCGATTCCCTCAACCCCCTCTGAGACAATGATTGTTTCACACTGACATTCTTTGAATGCCTCTGCACCGACACCCGCAACCGGATAACCCTCAATCACAGATGGAATTGTCGCATTTTTTTCATTTCCGGTATACGCTGTGATCACGGCACAAACCGGACTTTCATCTGGCATAATCTCGTAGGCATAGTACTCTTCCGGTCTTTTTCCAATCTCCTGCTCATAGTGGATCGTTGCATTTTTCAAATATGTATTGTTGCCATAAATGGCTATCTTTTCCCAATCCTCCTGTGTTCCGGTATAGTAGACATCAGTGAGACTGGTACAATCCGCAAATGCATAACTTCCAATCGTTTGAACATCTTTTGAAATCGTCACGGTCTCTAAGTTACTGCAGGTATCACACGCTCCCTCGCCAATGCTTGTCACACCATCCGGAAAGACAATGGAAGCGAGCCCCTCTGAACAGTAGCCGAACACTCTTGAACCGACCGCACAATTTTTCGGTATATTGACTCCTTCCAGTGCCGTGCACTGAAAAAATGCATTTGCTCCAATACTCGTTACACTACTTGGAATGCTGACAGTTTTCAATTTACTGCAGCCCGAAAAGGCATGTGAACCAATCTCGGTCGCCCCGCCCTGGATCGTCACCTGTGTGAGTTCTCCGCACTGATAGAACGCATTGGTCGAAAACGATGTAATCGTTCCCGGTATCGTTACACTCTTTAGCTTCAAACAGTTCTGAAACGCTTCTTGTCCAATCTTTGTAACGCCATAAGGAATCACGATATTCTCCGCCGTCACGTTCGTATAAAATGCATGCTCTTCGATACTGGTTACATCAATGCCATCTATCTTTTTTGGGATTACAACATTTTTGGAGTTTCCAATATATTTCTTGATCTTAACGAAGCTTGATTCTACAATCTCATAATAATACTCATAGTTATAGGTAATCTTCTGAGCATCCCTGAGATTTCCAATTACATCATTGCCCTCTCCAATGCTCATGTTACCAAAATCCGTCTCCGATCCGGCATAGTAGATCTTAGCCAGTGACGAGCACTCATCAAATGCTTCTGCTCCGATGCTCTTTATGGATGCCGGAATTGTCACACTTGTGATCGAAGAGTTATTAAAGGCAAGATTTCCGATCGAAGTCACCTGTTTTCCATCAACCTCAGCCGGAATCTGTGCCTCTGCGCTGTCGCCTTTATAATTCGTAATCTCTACACTTCCATCTTCCTTTACGGTGTAGTTGTAGTTCCCATCCTCGGTCTGTGCCGCATTCACAGTGGAAGGACTCAGAACAAAGATTGCCACAAACATGAAAATGGCAGGAAAAACCATTTTCCATCTCTTCATTTTTTCCATTTGTTTACCTCCTCTTTTTTCTTTTCTTTTATGTTTTCCTCTGTGTCACAGGAAGATACATAAATACTCTAGTAGTTTACATGATAGATATAAAAAAATCACTGGCATAAGTGCCAGTGACATAAAAAATATTTGGTTAATAAAAAGACGGCAGCGATTCTATGAAGCTGTTTGATCTGTCATGCAAAACAATACAATATTTCTCCGATATCGCCATCTATGGCAATGCTTCGCTCTTCGATCTCTTTGGGATAAAATGCCTCGCCATAATTGAGGCAGACATACTCCGCTTTGTCATTCTGTGCCGTCATTCTCCAGAATGGGTACTTAATGATGACAGGAGTATTTGCTCCCACGCCCAGCTCCAGATATACGACACGGTCTGTCTCATGATGATTCATAAACTCCGCATATCGATCGGATGCGCGATGCCATCCCTCATCTTCCACAAACGTGTCATCCGCACGAAGATTCATCGTCATTTCACTCCCATCATCCGGACACGTCGGTATCAATTCTTTGGGAATTGTCATAGAAATGCCGGAATCGTCCGGTACATCGAACACTCCTTGTTCATTCCTCACAAATCCCTGTGACTCCATCGCCTGATTGACCCAGTTTTCATTGTCATATGTCTTTTGAAGCTTTGGATTCACGCTCTGGAACAAGCCGTAATCTCCCTGTGTATAAAACAGCCGTTTCTTATCAAAGCCTGATTTCTGGAACATATGATCCACATTCGTGGTAATTACAAAATATTCTTTGTCTTTGACAAGATCAAATAAGTCGCGGTATACCGGTTTCGGTGCATCAATATAGCGGTTATAATAGATGTGCCTTGCCCACCATGCCCAGCGTGTTTCATCGTCAGGAAACGGATAGAAGCCTCCGGAATACATATCCCGGATGCCAAAGCGCTCAGCAAAATCAAAAAAATACTGGTCGAAACGTTCTCCACTGTAGGTAAACCCGGCAGATGTAGACAATCCCGCACCGGCTCCTATCACGATGGCATCGGCCTTATTCATCTTCTCCTGCAATTGCAACAGACTTTGTTCAGAGATTTTACGTCCCCTTACCAACTCATCCTCATAAAACCACATCGCTATCACCCTTTCTATTTAAAGTTGTAATATCATTTATTACATCTTGTAAGAGTAAGATAGCACACCATTCTTGTAATGTCAATAGTTACATCAAGAATATTCTTATATATTTTTACAGTTCCCGATAATACGGACAGATGTTCTCATAATGTCCGTCTCTCATCCTTTCTTAAAAAAATTCCATCCTTATCCCGGATAAAGAACTCTATCTATTCCTGTATGCCACTCCTGTGACTGTCTCTCGCTGTCGTCTCATATTCGATCATATTCTCACTCTCCTCTATGCATATTGACTGTACCGATTTCTTTCTTAATCCAATCCATCAGTACCTCTACCACGTAATCTTGTTCTTCTTTCGTCAACACTTTGCCTGATGGGATGTGATGCCACTTTTCAAGACAACCCCTACAGCAACAGGCTGTGGCATGCTGTGAAATAAATACCGGATGTCCTCTCATGGGAGTTTGTTTCCCATCGTTTTCCGGGTTCTGTGGTGCTAGACGTCTTGTCACAAAATCTACGGCATGTTGGTAAATCGTATCCATGCCTTTCTCTGATATATAGTTTATTTCCTTTTCAGATAAATGAAAACGACTTCTAAATTCTGATCTGCCAAGATGCTGAAACAAAGAATCACGGTCGGGCAATTTATATACAATCGCATCTGCCACTGCGCTGCCCGGAATATAACTGTATCCTGACTTTGCCGCCTGCGACATCTGATGCCTGCGTTCTATATGATAAGTTTTGCCATCCATGATAAACACGGCTCCCGTCTGCTTGAAAGTAAACGGAATATTGCAGCGGACACATTCTCTGCGGACCTCTTTGATCCATTTAAAATCACATGGCCTTGCATTTGGCCCTGATTCTCCACCACATGTAACGTGCTCAATCCGTCCGGTGGCCAGATATTTCTCCATGTGAATCTCTTCCAGCATAGGTTCACAAATAACTTCCCGATGTTTTATCGGATGGCTTAATAGAATCGGCAATCGATAATCCGCTTGCGCCTGGTTTTCACATGTACTGCAAATTGTTACATGATTCCAGCCATCACCCCAGTCTGATGGTATACATTCTCCAAAACGGTCGATGCGTTTTGTAATGATATAAAAACTCAGATCTCTTCTGGCCCTTATCATGTCCCAACAACCCTGACGCCACTCGTCTGCATCTTCCAGAAAAAAATCCGATGTCATACAGGTGTAGATTATTCCACTTTCTTTTGTCAGCTTATATTCGCCCTGTCTGTTCTTTTTTAGCGGAAGCTTATAGTCATTGGTTTTCTTAACGACGGATGCGTCCTTCCCTATACTCTCATCCCTTCTATACACATAACAATTTGCACATCCGGGACTCAACTTGTGACATCCATGCCATGGGTTCCAAATAGTCATTTTCTTTAATAAGTCCTTTCTCACCCTTCGATGTCAAATATACACCTAAGGACAACCTGTTTTTATCTTTATCCCAATGCCACATCCAGTATCATCATCAGTACAAAACCAAGGCTGAATGAGATTGTTCCCTGATTAGAATGCTCCCCTTCTGACATCTCCGGGATCAGTTCCTCTACCACGACATAGAACATCGCCCCTGCCGCAAATGCAAGCAAATAAGGGAGCAGGATACCCCCGATAATCTGTGTGTTCATATCTTCCAGACCTCCTTGCTATGTAGATTATGCGATATGATACATCATCCGTTTCCCGTAAGCAGTACCTCCACCTGTTCCCTTTTTTCATAGAGGATACAGCCCCCATCATGGTCGTCCATAAGGAGATTCCCCTCGCGCAGTGCGGTAAACAGTGGGGAATGCATCGCCTCTCTAAGAGATGTATTTCTGACATTCACATCAGAATAGGGTGAGAACGGACAAGGCTCTGCACTACCGTGAGAATTGATATGAAAAAAACCGCGTCCGGCTGCCACACAGCCTCCGGAGCTTTTTTCATCTCCGGGGAAAGAAATATACACCATTTCCGGATGATCGGCACGCAGCCTTTTTATCTCGCCACGTAAGTATTCCCTCTGGACATCCCCCGGTGCCAATTCCTTACTCTCATCGGCAACAGGCACAAACTCTACAAAGATAACTGCTTTACATCCCCTTTCAGAAAGTTTCTGCAAAAAACCATCCGATGTTACTTCTTTTATGTTTTGTGTCGTCACAGTAACAGAGGCACCGAAAATCAAGCCTCTGTCATGAAGTTCATCCATACTGTGAATCAGCCGGTCATATACACCTTTGCCACGCCTCTCATCCGTAATCTTTTTTTCTCCCTCAATACTCATGATCGGGATAAGATTGCGGCACCGGTCAAAAAGTTCAAAATAGGTATCACTCATAAATGTCCCATTCGTAAAAATCGGAAAAAGAATGTTCTGCCGTTTTCCCGCCGCCTCAATAATATCCTGCCTGAGCATCGGCTCTCCACCTGCCAAAAGGATAAAGCTGATTCCTAAGTCATCTGCCTCACCGAAAACCCTGAACCACTCCTCACTTGTCAGCTGTGCTACCGGCTCAGCATCCAAAGTAGCATGATTACACCGGGAATAGCAGCCGGCACAGTGGAGATTACACTGGCTGGTAATACTGGCGATCAGAAATGGAGGAATATGCTCCCCCTGTTCCTCTGCCTTTCTTCTTTTTTTGGATGCGGTCTTAGTGGCAGTAGCAAATTTCAGCATGAAGGCGCTTTCCTTTGGATTTTTGAGTGTGGCTTTCATGGTATCTGAAACCACTCGTTCCACACCTCTTGTCATATATTCCTGAATATCAAAGTGCTCCTCTATCTCCCTCATCCTGCCACCTCCTCAAATGTTTCTTACAACGGATTTTCTATCTGCTATGATTATACTTGGCATGTTTTACATAGTCAATATTGAGATTTAATTACTCATCTATTACTATTTAGGTAAGCCAAACATAATAACATATACTATAAAAGAAATAACATCCAGCAAAAAAATGATTCCTGCTATAATACCTGCTATCTTAAGTCCCATTTTTGTTTTTTTCTTATTATCTTCCGTCAAAACATGTTCTTTAATATCACGATACAACTCAGATTTCACAATCTGTTCTGATGTGCCTGTCGGTTCCGGTTCTTCGCCCTTCACCAATTCATCTAAAGACACTTCAAACAAATCACTAATAGCAATGAGTTTTTCCATATCAGGCGTAGATTCTCCAACCTCCCACTTCGAAATTGTCTGCCTCGAAACATTTAATCGATTGGCAAGCTCTTCCTGAGAAAATCCCTTTTGTTTTCTTAATTCATACAGTTTATTATTGAATTCCATCTTTATCCACCCCTTTCCTATTTAATATAATGAATATTAAAACAAAAGCCACCGCTAAGACTACAGCAGTGATAACACTCGCTTCTATACCATATAATCCACCGTTTAAAATGTTACTGCCGACTGACCGCATATCGAAAATTGCTGCCGTCTTTTCATCATTTCCACTCAGATTGAGTCCGAGAACATTATAAAGAATGAAATTCCAGATTGAATGAAGTCCACAGGCTGCCCAGATGCTTTTAAAATAGAGCGTGAGAAACGAGAAAATCAGGGATATCAGTATGAGATCGATGATAGCGAAGGCCAAAATGCCAGCACTCGCTCCTGACATATTATTAAGGTGAGGAGCAACAAATAAAGCTGTACTTATTGCTACTGCAAAAGGAACCGGGATCTTATCCTTGAGGAGCTGTAAGGCAATTCCCCTGCAAAGCACTTCTTCCATAGCTCCCTGACAAAAGAATCCACCCAGCATAAGTAATATGTAGATATAATCAATGTTGCTGAACACACCGTTATAGGTTATGGCACCGGTAAACACGACTGACACAACACATACCACTACAAGAGCTGTCCCAACAAGTACTCCGACAATGTAAGTTCGGGCTTTCTTTGTGAACCCAAGCTGTGACAGAGTTTTCTTCTGAAACAGCTTCCAATAAAGAATGATTATTCCGATGATAATGCCGTAACCGTAATACATGATCAGTGACATCGTATCCGGATCGAACATTTCCCCTTGCAGAGGATTCTTACCACCGGCAAAAAGCAACGCTATGACAAAGCCTTCACCAATCCCTTCCGAACCAAACTTAACAAACCAGAATATTATGATGACCTTTATGACATAAAGTATCACCGGCATTTCAGTTCTACTATTTAATGGACTAATGTTCTTAATCAATTGTTTGATCTTATTCATGATTAACAATTCCTCCTAAAAGATTTTTGTTGAATCAATCATAAGATTTTTGCTATAAAAACTCTACCAATCAGCCTTGGCAATCTGTCAACGCTGGTTAACAATTCTGTTAAAACCCGTTGCAACGCCCTATTTTTCGGCAACCCGGTGCAATTCTATCATTTTTTTATTGCATCACAGAATTTCTTTATCCTCTCTTCGTTTTCATTTATCTCCTTTCGACAAATTCTGTATTTTATTTTCATCTTTTTTATACAACAGCAAGTACGAACCTAAGAAAGTCAGGCTTCCGAACACACCAACTATCCCTTCGAGGATCCATGGAGAGAGACTAATTACATCTACCATTGTCAGGGCAAGTATGCCGTCCATCATTGTATGGAGCACGATTGCTAACGGATAAAGCCAAAAATGTTTCTTTTCTCTACACGCATAGAAAACAAGGATCGATGCCCCGATATGGAACAATAGCGCAAAAAACCTCTCTACTATATTGATTGCAAAATCTCCAAAAGAATATGCCGCAAGTTGATCCGCTATGGCATACACCTGATCTGCCTGGTCCGGAGCTTGTGCAAGCACCTGATCGACGATGGTTTGAAAAGTACCTGCATTAATCATAACTGCGTAAGAAATATAGGTTATATAAGTCAGGCCCAAAATAAGTATTATCTCAAAACCACCATGTCCGATCCCATAAGAAATGGATGCTTCCCTGTTTTTCCTTTTCTTAAGAACGGTCTTGAATGCTATGAGACGTCCGGTTTCTTCAAAGACACCCGGAAATAATCCTACAATGATCGCCCACAGGATCGGTCTGGCATTTATGAACCTACTTATAGTATGATCTGCAAGTCCCATTTGGGTGGGAAATACAAGCACATTCTGTATCGGTTTTTCTAAAATCAGGGCAAAAAGCAAAAACGTTGCCGCACCAACTAATATCGTTGTAATTTTCTCTTTTTTTCTGATCGTCCATAGTATCGCTATGAATACCGGGATTATAAGAAAAAGAGCAGTTCCTATAATAAGAATCGCAAATTGTCCGTTTCCCACTTTGCTAAACTCCATGATCCAACTTCCTCTCTGGTTCTTACTTTATACACCATTATTCAATCCTATAATCTATTGTCATTCTCCCTCTCGCATCTGTTGATCCGCCCACTTATAAACGGACTCCAGTGCCGGGATCAGTGTCTTTCCCCTCTCTGCCAGAGAATACTCCACCGTCGGAGGTATCGTGGGATACTGTGTCCGGATAACAAACTTATCCTGTTCCAACCTCTTTTTTATAAGCAACACTTATATGACGTCAGCCATCTGCTTCAATCACTCCTACCGGACATCCGTCCTTTGCCTCTTCTGCACTTCCCAAAACTTCCTCTGGCACTTCTTCCAAGGTCGCTACCGCAAACCCGTCATCTCCCATGGAAAATACTTCCGGGCATGTAGATGCACATAACCCACAACCAATACAACCATCATTCACTACATACTTCATAATACAATTCCTCCTTCTCTTATAAGCTTCAATCATAGTATATACTGGATTATTTTCTTTTTCTGTATCTATAG
>ONNE01000154.1 GCA_900319095.1 uncultured Eubacteriales bacterium
AGTACACAAATACTATAATATCCCCATTTCCCTCTCATTCGGGACATCCCCTTCCTTTTCCTTTTTCCCTCTCTGCACTAAATATTCAGATTTCTTCGAACGGTAATAAAACTGCCGACCAAACCAATCCCAACTCCCAAAAGCAATGAGACCGGAATCAATACACCCAGCACCTGCTGAGTTGACAAAAACGACAGATTGTCGGTAAAAATGGCAAACCGACCACTCACATATCCCACAATTCTTCCATATGAGATCCCCAATAAAATCAGGGGGATCACCGAGCCAATCATTCCGATGGCAATTCCCTCTACAATAAATGGCGACCAGATAAAATAGTCTGAAGCCCCCATCAACCGCATAATGGCAATCTCTGGTTTACGCACTGCGATTCCGGTGGCAATCGTCGACTGGATCAAAAATACCGAGACAAACAAAAGAACCAAAATCAATACCGAAGAGGCAATTCCCACAAACTGGCTCGCATTGGAAAAACTCTTCGCGACCTCCGCCGAGCGCTTTACCTCCCGCACGCCAGCTATTGTTTTTATATATTCTACAAGCGTATCCTGCTCATCGATTCCCTTCAGATATACCTCGTATGAAGCGGAGTCCTGCAAGGGATTATCCTCTCCAAAGCTCTCAACCAGCTCCGGTTCGTCTTTGAAGTTCTCTTCCTTAAACTTTTCCCATGCCTGTTCTGCCGACACGAACTCTACATGATCTACTTCCGGCCGGTTCTCAATCGCTTTCCCGATGCTGTCGATCGATTCCTGTGTCAGACCTTTTTCAAAAAAGACCGAAATCCCTACTGAGTTCTCAGCCTCTTTTACAATGTGGCGAAAATTTCCAATGGCAAAATAGAACAAGCCAAACAAAAACAGGCAGGCCGCCACCGTTCCGATGGATGCCAGTGTAAACATACGGTTTTTCTTTAAACTCCGAAAGCCTTGCTTTAGGCTGTATAAAATACTATGCATTCCTCTCATACTGATAACTTCCTTTTTGCTCATCACTCACAAGAATTCCATTCTCCAGGGTAATCACCCTCTTTTGCATGATATCCACAATATCGTTGTTATGTGTGACAACTACAACAGTAGTACCCAGTTTATTCACTTCCTGTAAGAGCATCATAATATCCCATGTTGTCTGTGGATCCAGATTTCCGGTCGGCTCATCGGCCAAAAGAATCGTTGGCTGGTTGACCAGTGCACGACCGATGGCAACCCTCTGCTGCTCTCCACCGGACAACTCCGTGGGATAGGTATCTTCTTTTCCCTTAAGTCCCATCATTTCCATCATGATTCCCACATTCTTGGCACATTCTCTCTTTGGCACGCCAATAATTTCCTGCGCAAACGCAATATTTTCATATACCGTCTTGTTTTTTAACAGCCTAAAATCCTGAAAAACAACGCCAATCTGTCTTCGATAGAGAGAAATCTGTTTGCGGTTCAGCCCCAAAACCTGCCTTCCTCCCACATACAGCTTACCCGAAGTAGGTTCCAGTTCTTTCAAAAGCAATTTAATAAAAGTGGATTTTCCCGATCCACTTTTACCGACAATAAAAGCAAATTCTCCCTTTTCAATTCTCAGAGAGATATCATTGAGCGCATCTACTCCAGTAGAATACTGCTTTGAAATATGATCTAAGGCTATAATTGGAATCTTTCTTTCACTCTCCAAGATTCAACATCCTTTCCGTCCTCAATACTCAATTGTCTCTAAATATTCCATATATTTGACTACCATCAGGGCAATTTCAAACGTGATGGCATCTTCAAACGTGCGCAGATCCAATCCCGTACTCTTTTGTAATTTATCCAGCCGATATACCAGCGTATTGCGATGAATATATAACTGTCTGGATGTCTCAGATACGTTGAGGTTGTTCTCAAAAAACCGATTGATTGTAATCAGCGTCTCTTCATCAAACTGATCCATCGTTGTCTCACCAAAAATTTCCTTGATGAACATTTTACACAGCGGAAGCGGTAGCTGATAAATCAGTCGTCCAATACCAAGATTGCTATATGCCATAACGTTGCGGTCTTCATAGAAAATCTTGCCGACATCCAATGCCATCTTGGCCTCTTTATAGGAACGGGATACCTCTTTTAAATCCTCGACAATGGTTCCATAGGCCACATGAACATTTGCCATCGCCTCGGAATTCAACATATCGACCAGCATCTGCGCTGTCTTCTCAAGATCCTCATAGACCTCTCCCTGTGCCAGCTCTTTGACAAGAATAATATTTTTTTCATCGACTGCGGTAATAAAATCTTTTGTGCCACCGGCAAAGATTCCCCTCACTGTTTCCAGCACACCGGTATCCTTTTCCTTGCTCGTCTCAATGATGAACACCACCCGGCTCACATTCATTTTGATCCGAAGTTTTTTTGCCCGATTAAATATATCTACCAGAAGAAGATTATCTAAAAGAAGGTTTTTAATAAAATTGTCTTTGTCATATCTCTCTTTGTAGGCAAGCAACAGACTCTGAATCTGAAAGACAACCATCTTCCCAATCGTAAAGTCGGATTCGGAATCACCTTTTATCATAACAACATATTCCAGCTGGGACATATCATATACTTTGAAATACTGAAACCCCTGTATCGTCTGGCTGTCCGCCTGAGACGATACAAAAGCATGGATTGTCTCTTCCTGATCAAATTCTTCTTCCAAAGTCGTTGCCAGAACATTCCCCTCTAAATCCAATACCAATAATTCGACCTTTGTAATCCCCTTAATCCCATCAATTGTGTTTTGCAAAATCTGATTTGATATCACGAAAATACCTCCCTGTTAGATTTCTTTTAGTCGGAATACCTTCCGTATACTGGCTGCTGAGCGGATCGTATAAGTTCCCCTGCCACACTCCGTGCAAGTGCGGTCTTCTTTCTCCACAGCTTCTTCTTCATATGTATGACCACATATCGGACATTTATATACATATTTTTGTTTTGTATCCATCTTGTCACTTCCTTTTACCACTCTTCCAGTTATTTTATCACAATATGGGAAAAAATACCACAAGATTTATGCAACGGATTATTTTTGCCTGCCCGAAACCGGTCAATCAATCGCTCCACTTCTTCCATGGAGCCTGATCGACCGACCAAAGTTTTTCTAACATCTCCCACTCTCTCTTGTTATCCATACACTGCCAAAATCCTGCGTGCCGATAGGACATCAGCTGTCCTTCTTCTACCAGCCTCTCCAGTGCCACCTGTTCAAAGACCGTATCGTCTCCCTCAATATAGTCAAATACTTCCGGCTCTAAAACCATGTAACCGGCATTGATCGGCATCTTATCAATTTGATTTTTTTCGCGGAAGGACTTGACCGCATTGTCTCCTCCAATATTTAAAATTCCTTTTTGCTGCTGTTGCATGACAGCAGTCAATGTGGCAATTTTTCCGTGCTCCCGATGGAAGGCCAGCAGCTTTTTCATGTCGACATCACATACACCATCACCATATGTCATCATAAACGTCTCATCACCAATATATTTTTGAATTCTTTTGATGCGCCCTCCGGTCATCGTGTGAAGTCCGGTATCCACAACCGAGATTTTCCATGGCTCACAATGGTTTTCCTGAAAGCTCACAGAATTTTTCCCTTCTGTAAAATCATATGTGACATCGTTATTATATAAAAAATAATTTGCAATCCATTCTTTGATCAGATGCTGTTTATAGCCGGCACATATGATAAATTCCTGAATTCCGTAATACGAGTACTCTTTCATAATATGCCACAAAATCGGCTTGCCGCCAATCTCAATCATTGGCTTTGGTTTATACTGTGACTCTTCCGATATACGAGTCCCATATCCACCTGCCAGTAAAACTACTTTCATCTCTCTTTCCTTCCTCAACTCTCATATCCGTCCTCAGGACAACTGCTTGAGATAATCCATAAAATTCTTCTTGTTTTCCAGTGCTGTCGTGGTCGGCCGACCAAGATCCTCTCTGGCTCCGATTGAACATTTCACTTCAATCAGGCATAACTGCTCTTTTTCCCTTGCGTCTTTCAGTGCCGCATCCAATTTTTCAAATGTGTCCACAGACACCGCATAAGGATAACCACACGCCTTACTAAGACTTACAAAATCAATATGTTCCGCCACTGTCGGCATACCGCCAACCGTCTCATGAGCCCCATTATTAATAATAATATGTACCAGATTGTCCGGTGCATGGACACCGATCACAGCCATTGATCCCATGTGCATGAGCACGGCACCGTCCCCATCCACACACCAGATTTTTGACCCTGGTTTGTTGAGAGCCACCCCCATGGCAATGGAGGAACTGTGCCCCATCGAGCCGACGGTCAGAAAATCATATTTGTGCTCCTGTCCATTTTCCTCCCGAATCTCAAATAATTCACGGCTTGCCTTTCCCGTCGTCGACACGATTGGGTCTTCCTCTGCAAAGCGGACAATATGACGTATGATCTCCTCGCGCGACATCGTACAGGTATTTTCGTACGATACTTCTTCCTCGTAAGTAAGAGCCCCTTTTCGAATGATAAAGGCAACCTGTTTTCCGGTCTTTAAAACACTTTGAAATTGCGAATATGCCTCTTCCAGTTCTTCTTGTGTTGTATCTTTATGGACGATAAAAGTCTGTATCCCCATATCTTCCATCAACCGGACGGTAACTTCGCCCTGATAAATATGCTGTGGCTCATCATGAACCCCGGGTTCCCCCCGCCAGCCAATCACAAAAATCATCGGAATCGCATATACTTTTTCATGCAAAAGAGAGGCAACCGGATTAATGACATTTCCCTCTCCGCTGTTCTGCATATAGACAACCGGAATTTTACCGGTCGCAAGATGATAGCCTGCTGCAAGCCCTACACAGTTTCCCTCATTGGCAGCAATCACATGATGTTTGGAATCAATCCCATAAGTATTCATCAGATAATTGCACAGCGGTTTTAACTGTGAATCCGGTACACCCACATAAAAATCAGCTCCTATCAATTGTGCAAAACGTTCTGCATTCATCACTCTTCTCCTCTTTCTATCTCTATATGTTTTGTTTTCTTTTGATCCAGAATCCGATGATATAGTCGATCAATCCTCTCCTCATTCAGGGAAACAGGATGATTCTTAAGTCTCTCCGGATTTACGGATTTTTTTAATATTTCATAATCCTTCTTCGATGCAACCGGAATTTCCAAGGAGAGTTCTTTTAGAATTTGATTCCATTTTTTCACGGCTTCTTCCGGACGGTCACATCCAAACGCTCCGGCTATTTCCAAAAGAATTTTTTCCAGATGCTCTCTCCCTCTCTCATCCACACAGCGATCCGGATTTTGCACCATATCAGAAAACAATTCGGACACACACAGCGCTGCCGCATGTCCATGAGCAATTCCATACAGACCGGTGAGTTTATAACTCATGGCATGCCCTGCCGTTGTCTGTGCCAGATTGATCGCCCTTCCCGCATGGTTGGCAGCCCTTAGCATTCCGGCATTTCCCGAATCTGTATTGTCAAGATAGGAGTCTTTCTCCTCCAAAATCTCCCGAATTGCCTTTTGTGAATACTCTCTGCTCTCTTTGGTGGAACGAATCGACCAATAGGACTCAATCCCATGACACAAGGCATCCATCATAGTCGCTTTCCGGTGATAATCCGGCAGCGTTTTCAACGCGGATGCGTCGAAGAAAACTGCCTCCGGAATACAGCTATCATGAGTGACCGACTGCTTGATTCCATCCTTATATATCACGGCAAAACGGGTGGCCTCTGAGCCGGTTCCCGCAGTCGTCGGAATCGCCATAAAATGAATTTCATTGGGAACAATCTCCTGCTCCAGATAACTTTGGGATGAATCCATATTGGAAAACAGTTTGATGCATTTTGCGACATCCATGGCACTGCCTCCTCCGACTGCCACAATCTGATCACAGCCCTCTCTTTGATAACATGCCACGCCATCCACCACCGATGAATAATCCGGATTCGGCTTAAAATTATCAAACCTTACCACCCGGATTCCGGTCCGCTGCTCCAACGATTCAAAATACGATCCCAAATTCAACAACGAGAGTGATTTGCCCGCCACTAAAAGAATCCTTTGACATTGATTTTTTCTAAAATAATCATCTAACTCCCGATAATCCTGACTCGTGTGATCCAGTCTCTGCTCTTCCATTTTTAGCTCCCTCCGGATAACCGTTATCCTTTAATAATCTTCCGGGATCAACCGGATAATCTCCTTAAATGGCATACAGATCTCATCGCATTCCTTTGCCCTGTGATTTTCAAGTATCATTTCTGCTGCCTTTTGCATGGCAGGAAATCCTGTTCTTGTAAGCTGGTTTGCATAGATAATGATATTGACACCCCGCTCCTTAAATTCTTCCTCTGTCACTTCATTAAACGAAGTCGGAACCACAACCAATGGTGTCATCGGATCTTTTGCACGAAACTTTTCCACAAATTCAAAAATCTCATCGGGCTGTTTTTTTCGGCTGTGAATCATAATCGCATCCGCCCCCGCCTCCGTGAAAGCAAAGGCACGATTCAAGGCATCCTCCATTCCCTGCTCCAGGATCAGACTCTCAATTCTTGCGCAAATCATAAAATCAGATGTGTGCTGTGCCTTTTTTCCTGCCGCTATCTTCTCACAAAATTCTTCAATGGAAGCCTGTGTCTGCTGCACTTCCGTTCCAAAGAGAGAATTCTTTTTCAATCCTGTCTTATCTTCAATAATTACCATCGAGACACCCATTCTCTCCAGCGACCGCACTGTGTAGACAAAATGTTCTGTAAGTCCACCGGTATCCCCATCAAAAATAATCGGTTTTGTGGTCACTTCACAGATATCATCAATCGTGCGAAACCGCGATGTCATATCGACAAGTTCTATATCCGGTTTTCCCTTTGCGGTGGAGTCACACAGAGAACTGATCCACATCGCATCAAACTGCCTCGCTCCTCCCTCTTCTTCTACCACGGTATTTTCAACGATCAGTCCCGTCAGACCACTGTGAGCTTCCATGGCGGTGATGGTCTGTTTCATCGAAAGGACTTTTTTTAGTCTCGCTCTGCGCACATCCGGGGTAGAGAGTTCCGCACGGGCGCGCTTTTCCAATTCGAGATACTTCTCATCGTTCATGTGTGGAAATTCTACCAGTTTGCCGCCATACGAGGCAAGCACCGAGACCACTTCATCACGAATTGGTTTTTGGACACCCTGAGTCCAGTCATCCCCATGTACCACAATCGTCGG
>ONNE01000155.1 GCA_900319095.1 uncultured Eubacteriales bacterium
AAAGATGAGAGAGACCGGAAAAAAGGAAGGAATTCTTTTTATTGATGAGATCAACTGTGTCTCAGAGACATTGGCACCGACCATGCTGCAATTTCTTCAGTGCAAGACATTTGGCAACCAGGAAGTTCCGGATGGATGGATCATTGTGGCAGCGGGAAATCCACCGGAATACAATAAATCCGTGAGAGAATTTGATGTGGTGACACTGGACCGCGTCAGACAGATGGATATTCAGGCAGACTACGAAGTGTGGCGGGAATATGCGGCCGATGCGGGAGTGCACCGGGCGATTTTGGGGTATCTGGATCTGCATCCGGACCATTTTTACCGGATTGAGAAAGATGTAGATGGCATGCACTTTGTGACAGCGAGAGGCTGGGAAGATTTTAGCTGTCTTTTGTATCATTACAGGCAGGAGAAGTTTGAAATTACAACCGAAGTGATCCTTGAATATCTTCCGCACCTGGATGTGGCAGAGGAGCTTTCCGCCTATTTGGAACTCTATGGCAAATACGAAGAAGAATACCCGGTTTCAGATATCCTTCAGGGACAGGTAAAGAGCGTGGTTTATGAGAGGCTGTCCTGCGCAGCGTTCGATGAGCGAGTCGTGGTTGTGGAACTCGTCCTGACGGCACTTCTTGGCAGGCTTCACTCGTACTGGGAAGGAAAAGAAGAGTCACAAAGAAACCGATCCGGGGTAAAAGAGGCACTTGAAAACGCCTTTACCTTCATGGAAGATGCCTTTGCCGGAGGAGAAGAGATGGTTTTGTTTGTGACAGAGCTGACATTGAGTGCGGACAGTGTCCGCTTTATGGCAGAGGAGCCGGTTGAAAAATACTTAGAGTACAGTGAAGAACTGCTGATCGGTACCAGAAGGCAGAAGCTTCTGACCGAGATCAAGACCCTTGGGGCAAAAAATATTTACTAATCCCATGAATTGGAGTATACTATAGATAGTGCTATTTTTGTTTGCGCTATTGTAAAAAAAGAGATAGAGGTAGGAATGATGAGAGAGAGTGGAATTTTATTTCCGATTTTTTCGATTCCATCGAAGTTTGGAATTGGAAGTTTTTCGAGAGAAGCATATGAATTTGTTGATTTTTTGGAAGAATCCGGACAGGGTTTCTGGCAGATCTTACCGGTTGGACCGACCGGCTTTGGCAATTCACCGTATCAGCCGTTTTCTGCTTTTGCCGGGAATCCATATTTTATTTCACTGGAGTCACTGATTGAGGATGGACTTTTGACATGGGAGGAAGTCAATGCCATAAACTTTGGTGAGAACGAAGAGTCCGTCGACTACGGTGCGATTTACGAGGGCCGGCCGGGACTGATGAAAAAAGCGTGTGGGAGATTTATGAGCAAGCTTGAGGAACAAGAAAAAGAGAGTGCCGGTTCATCCGGGGAAACGCTCGCACAGGCCTATCAGGACTTTTTGAAAAAAGAAGATTTCTGGATACAGGACTATGCCCTTTTTATGGCAATCAAAGAAGAACAGGGCGGCAGATCCTGGCTGGATTGGGAGAAGCCGCTGCGCACAAGGGAAGAGAAAGCACTCGCTCTGGCAAAACAGCGCCTGGGCAAAGAGATGAAAGTCTATTTCTTTGAGCAGTTTGCCTTTGATTACCAATGGAATAAACTTCGAAAATATGCGAACCAAAAAAATGTCAAGATCATAGGGGATCTGCCTTTTTATGTCTCGTTGGACAGCTCGGATGCGTGGTCTCATCCGGAAGTATTTCAGATGGATCCGGATCTCATACCGAAGGTGGTTGCCGGATGTCCACCGGATGCCTTTTCACCGACCGGACAGCGCTGGGGCAATCCGATCTATGATTGGGATGCCTGCAAGAAAGATCACTACGCGTGGTGGGTTCAGAGAATGAAGCGGAATTACGAATTCTATGATGTGATTCGCATTGATCATTTCCATGGATTTTGTGAGTATTATGCCATTCCTTATGAAGATGAGACTGCACAGAAGGGCGCGATGAAAAAAGGACCGGGAATTGATTTTTTTCAGGTTCTAAAAAAACAACTAAAAGACGTAAAGATTATTGCAGAGGATTTGGGAAATAACACCAGAGAAAACGAGAAACTCCTTGAGGATACTGGATTCCCGGGCATGAAAGTACTGCAATATGGATTTACCAGCTGGGACAGTTGTTATGTGAACCACCGCCATATTCAGAATTGTGTTGTCTATACGGGAACTCATGACAACACACCGACGCGTGCGTGGGTAGAAGAGATAAATGATGGGGAGAGAGATTTTACCAGAAGATATATCAATTCCATGAACACAGATTTTGGCGGACTGGTATGGGATATCATCCGTGAGGCCTACCGCTCGGTGGCAGATCTTTGTATTGTTCCTTTGCAGGATTACCTGTGCTTTGGAAAAGAGGCGAGGATCAATACACCGGGAGCACCGGACGGCAACTGGCAGTGGAGACTGCGTCCGAATTATCTGTCTAAGGAATTGTCCGGCAGCATTCGTAGTCTCACTGAGGTGTACAGCCGGATTCCGAAAGAAATTAAAAAAGAAGATAAAAAAGAAGAAATCAGTCAGTGAGAACAAAGAGGGGGAATGGGTATGGCAACGGAGATTAAGCCGGGTGACCGACTGGATAAATTTATTCAAAGTCACGCAAAAAAAACATATCAGGGGTATGGAAGCAGAGAAGAAAATTTAAAATTGGTACAAAAATATCTTAAGAGAATTGGGGCAGACGTACCAGAGGCAGGAGTTGAGCGCCTGTTTGATGCCTATCTCAAGATTTTTAAAAACGGTGGGAAAAAATAAAACACGAGGATGGTGTGAAAGTACCGGGAGAGATGTGGCTTAAATAAGCGGATGGAGATGACGTTATGATGAGAATATTCCGCAAAAAGAATATTCGCTATAAGGTTTGTTTGCTTGTCAGTGCCGGACTCTTTTTGGTGTCTCCGGTGGAGTTTTATGTCCATGCCGAGGGAACGGAGAAAGTGG
>ONNE01000156.1 GCA_900319095.1 uncultured Eubacteriales bacterium
C
Source organism: uncultured Eubacteriales bacterium (assembly GCA_900319095.1). Taxonomy (GTDB): domain Bacteria; phylum Bacillota; class Clostridia; order Lachnospirales; family Lachnospiraceae; genus Eubacterium_F. Next base: position 2 of record ONNE01000156.1, read on the forward strand.
GCCAGCAATTGGAAAATACCGATGATGAGTGCTGTGCTGTATCCGAATTCAGACACTCTGTGGATCACCGGTCTTCTTCCCCGGTTCCAGTTTTCCACTACGATAAATAAAATACCATATATAATGAGTGCTCCTGCCACAACGACTGCATTATAAAACATATCCTCGATGATATCATCAAACAAAACACCCACAATGGCTGCCGGCAGACAGGAAATCAAAATCTTTATCCACATCTGCATCGTATCCATTTTGACAAAAGGCTGTTCATTTTTTTTATAGCGAAAATTGAACGGCCAAATTTTATTCCAGAAAATAAGCACTACGGCAAGGATCGCTCCCAATTGAACTACGACAAGAAACATCTCCTGAAATTCCTTATCCGAAAAACTCATGAACTGATTTACCAAAATCATATGTCCCGTACTGCTGATCGGTAACCACTCTGTGATCCCCTCAACAATTCCGAGAATAACGGCAATGAGCACATCAAAGATACCCATTTTCTTTCCTCCCTTTTTTCTTTATTCAAGATTCTTTGTCCATCTTATCACAAAACCTCATTTTGCACAATCCTAAGTTGCAAATCACAATAAAACGTAGTACACTAAGAAAATAAAAAACCTTTATCTTAATATAATATAGGGGAGGAAATTCTTATGTATGCATGGCTAAAAAAATATCTTGATCCGGTAATCCCCCTATATGCTGTTCTTCCGCTTATCATCTGCTTCGGATTTAATACCGTTGTATACAGCGGAACGATGATTTTGTGCAAGGACCGGTACCACTATGATTTTACCACACCGTTCGACCGCATGGTTCCGGTTTCTTCCTGGTGGATGTATATTTACTTTGGCTGCTATCTGTTTTGGATTATTAATTATATTATGGTAGGACATATTAACCGTGAAGACCGGATTGCTTTTTACCGATTTGTAACGACCGATCTCATGTCCCGGATTGTCTGTGCATTTTTTTATATTTTTCTTCCGACAACCAATGTGAGGCCGGAAGTTGTCGGGACACATCTGAGCGACCGGCTCCTCGCCTTTTTGTACCAAATCGATCAGCCGGCCAACTTATTTCCCTCGATTCACTGTCTGGTCAGCTGGCTATGTTTTATTGGCATTCGCAAGAGTGATAAAGTACCTCTCTGGTACAAAATTTTTTCCTGTGTGTTCGCCGTGCTGGTTATGGCATCCACACAGTTCACCAAACAGCATTATATTGTCGATGTGATTTCTGCCCTGATTTTGGCCGAGGGTCTCAATTGGCTAAACCAGACTTTTGATCTGTACTCTTTGTCCATCCGGCTTTTTTCGGGAATGACTCAGGGTGTTCGAAATTTTATTTGTATGTTAGACAAAAAAGGAGATTATCGTGTCAAATAAAACCAAAAAAAAGATTGGCAACACAATTTTTCTCGTTGTGCTGCTGGGTCTGACAATATGGACCGTTTTTAAAGATCAGGATATCACTACTATTTGGGAATGTCTAAAACAAATTTCTCCGCTCTATTTGATTCTTGGATTTGTTTTAGTCAATCTCTTTGTTTGCAGCGAATCGGTCATTATTCGATACTTGTTCCGTACCGTGGGCATTCACACTCCCTTGATCAACTGTATCCGATACTCGTTTGTTGGTTTTTTCTACAGCTGTATCACTCCGTCTGCCACTGGTGGCCAGCCGATGCAGATCTACTACATGCAAAAACAAAAAATTGACATTCCCACGGCAACCATTATTCTAATGTTGGTCACGATTGAATATAAATTTGTATTGGTATTTGTCGGCATGGCACTCGCAATCTTTGGAAGAGATCTGATCCATACGCTGACCGGCGAAGTCCAGTTCTTCCTTTATCTGGGAATTGGATTAAATGTTTTTTGTGTCGTCCTTATGAGTTTTCTTGTTTTTTTACCTGACACGGCAAATTTTTTTATCACGAAAGGTTTTGCCCTTCTCAAGAAAATTCATCTGATGAAAGAAAAAAACAATCGCTCAGAACGTCTGGCCCGCTCCATGGAGTTGTACAAAAAAGCTTCCATTTTTTTGAGCCAGAACAAGATGGCGATTTTTCATACCACGGTTCTGTCTTTTGTACAGAGATTTTTGCTCTTTTCTCTCACTTATCTGGTATACCGGGCATTGGGACTGCATGGTGAGAGCGCCTTCACCATCACGATTTTACAGGCAGTCATTTCAATTTCTGTGGATATGCTCCCTTTACCGGGCGGAATGGGCATCAGTGAGCGATTATATTTGTTAATTTTTACACCGGTTTTTGGAAGTACCCTTCTCACAACAACTTCTCTTTTGGTGAGTCGGGGATTCAGCTACTATATCTTAGTCATTATCAGCGGCATCATTTCTCTGATTGCACATTTGACAATCCGGGAAAAACACGATACCATTTAGTGAAGTGGATTTATTTAATTTAGGAGGTACATATGATTGGTTTTTTTAATCACTCGGTCATTGTAACATATTTGGGGGTTGCCCTCTCTCTCATCGGGATTGTCATGGCAAATCAAGGCGCTTATGAATATGCCATCTTATGTTTAGTTCTGGCAAGTGCCTGTGATACCTTTGACGGCAAGATTGCCCGTGCCATGAAAAACCGGACAAAAGAAATGATTATTTTTGGAACACAGATTGATTCTCTTTGTGATCTGGTTTGTTTTGGTGTCACACCAGCGCTGATCTGCTACTTTATGGGACTCAGGCACGCGTGGGGAATTGCTGTGGAAGTTTTATTCGTGCTCTGCGGTGTTATCCGTCTGGCATACTTTAATACTTTGGAAGAAATCAGGCACTCCGAAAATTCACAAGAACCGACCAGTTATTTTCGCGGCCTGCCGATCACTTCGATTGCCATTATATTTCCCGTGGTGTACTTATTTCATCCACTCGTCTCTCACGAGACATTTTCTGTCATTTTGGGCATTATGCTCTTGACGGTTGCCTTTTTCTATATATTTGATTTTAAAATAAAAAAACCGAGCAACGGTGTGATTGCCGTTCTGATGTTTTTTATGGCAACGGTAATGCTACGTGTCCTTCATATCTTTTAATCAAAAAGGAGACTTTCATGGATTATTTTGATTTAGATGGGAACTTTATTACAGAAAAAAACAGTCAGGACAGGGCTCTGTCTTTTTTGTATACAACACCGGCCGGTTCTCTTCTTTTAGGTGGCCTTGTTCATCCATCTGTATCCCGTCTGGCCGGTCGTTTTTTATCCGCACCACTCTCAAAGCCTCTGATTTCCGCCTTTATAAAGAGGAATTCCTTAGATCTGTCGGATTACGAAAAGACAGAATATACCTGCTTTAATGATTTTTTTACCAGAAAAATAAAAAAAGAAAGGCGTCCCATCTGTCCGGAACCGAACGCTCTGATCAGTCCCTGTGATTGTCGCGCCAGTGTCTATCCCATCCATGCATCTTCTGTTTTTACGATAAAAAATACCAGCTATACACTCGCCTCTCTCCTTCACAGCCACCGACTGGCAGATCGTTTCCGTGGCGGTTATGCATTTTTGCTCCGCTTGACGGTAGAGGACTATCACCGCTATGTTTTTTCGGCATCCGGAAGATTATCGAAGACCTATCACATTGATGGTATCCTTCACACGGTCAATCCGGTCGCCAACGACCACTACCCGATCTATAAGGAAAATACGCGCGAATATTGTGTCATTCACTCTGAAATATTGGGAGATATTCTCCAGATGGAGGTAGGTGCCATGCTGGTGGGCAAAATTAAGAATCATTCCAAACACGCTTATGCAACGCGGGGAGAAGAAAAGGGATACTTTGAATATGGTGGTTCTACCATTGTAGTTTTAACCACCGGAGAATCGGTTGCTCCAAGGAGTGATCTCTTGATCCACACCTCGCAAAATTATGAGACAAAAATACTTCAGGGCCAGCCTCTTGGCTATCGCATCCCTTCTTCTACAAAATAAAAATCCGACAGTCTTTTGGCTGTCGGATTTTTATCTCTACTCATGCTGACTCAAATTCGATTCTTTATAAACAATCTTAAATCAAAGTCTTACTAATTCTTTGTATTCGATCCAGTCGCATCATCCGTAGCATTTTGCACACCGTCAGTGGCATCATCCACCGCATTTCCCACTCCATCTACGGCATCATCCACGGCACTTCCCGCACCGTCTATCACATCATCCACCGCATTTCCTGTTCCATCAGCGGCATCTTCTACGGCATCACCAACACCATCGGTTGCATCTCTCATTCCATCACCGATACCACCATCACGATGTGTGTTCGTATCACCGGCAGGTGTCGATGTGGCAGCCGGCACATCGGTTGCATTTGGTGTCTGCGTCGGTGCTGTTGCACTGTTGTTTCTGCTTCCGCATCCCACCAATATGAATGACATCAGTGTGCACAGCAAACCTGATAATAAAATCTTTTTCATGAATTTTCCCTCACTTTCCAGCGAATTAAGATTTCCATTGAAAATCAAAAAATCCGCTTACCTTCCGTGTACTACAATGGTTATTGTGACCGTTTTTTTATAAAATATGAGAAATCTTTCATGATTTTTTTGATTTTTGTATAACTACGCTAAGAAGTCCAGTAATTGGCTTGGTACATCGATGATTTCATCCGCTCCATTTTCTTCCAAAAATTTTTTTCCTC
>ONNE01000096.1 GCA_900319095.1 uncultured Eubacteriales bacterium
GCGGAGTCTCAAAGGCGGATATTGTCTATGAGGCACTGGCAGAGGGTGGTATCACGCGAATGATGGCCGTGTATCAGGACGTGAGCGATGTCAAGCGTATCGGTTCCGTGCGAAGCGCCCGCCATTATTACGTGCAGTTTGCCTATGAGTGGGATGCGATCTTTTGTCACTTCGGACAGACCAAATATGCGATCTGGAAGATGAATCATCTCGGCACGCAGAATCTGAGCGGACTCTCAGCGATTGGGCCGGTCGTCTATGCCAGAGACTCATCGATTCACGCACCGCACAATGTGTTTACGAGTGGGGCAAAGATGAAAAAGGGAGCAAAAAAACTCAAGTATTCCCTGAAAAAGAGAGAGGGAAAGCAGGCAGAACATTTTCGGTTTAACGAAAAGAACACAGAGCCTGAGAGCGATAAGGATGCAACTAAGATTACGATACCATTTTCGAATTATTCTACCTGTACCATGAAATACAATGCAAAAAAGAAAAAATATATGAAATATGAGTACGGGACAAAACATATGGATTCCTACTACAAAAAGCAGCTCGCATTTGACAATGTCATCATTCAGATCGTCGAGGAGTCCAATAAGGATCACAATGGATATCAGACCATGGCGATTGCCAACAATTCCGGCAAGGGATATTATTTTAGTGATGGAAAGCAAGTCAGAATTACGTGGGAGAGAAAGGGAAGTGGAAGTTCCATCAAGATGGTCTATCGCGATGAGTCCGGAGAAACCCTGACTGTGAACCCGGGCAAAACGTACATAGCGGTCTATCCGAAAAGCAGAAAGAAATTGATTTCAGTCAAGTCGTGACGTCGCGGGTGGACAAGTTAGAAGAAAGGATAGGATTGTCCAGTGAGTACAAAAAATGAGACAAAAAGAGCAGATTTTTTGAAACAGGGTGGAATCCTTGCGATGGCTTCGCTCATTGTGAGGTTTATTGGGATGATCTACCGGATCCCGATGAACAATATACTGGGTGCAAAGGGGATGGGCATCTATGGGATTGCTTTTGATATCTATGATATTGTACTGATCATTTCATCCTATAGTCTGCCGCTTGCACTGTCCAAAATTGTATCCGGTCTGCAGGCAAAGAGGGAATTTAAAAATGTCGGACGGGCATTTCGGGTTGCACTTGGATTTGCCATTGTCTCAGGAGGGCTGTTCTGCCTTGTCCTGCTCTTTGGTGCCGGTCTGATTGAGAAGCATATCTATCCGGAGTATGTCGGGATTCAGATTCCTCTCAGAGTCTTGGCTCCGACAATTCTGATTGTGGCACTTTTGGGCGTGTTTCGTGGTTTTTTTCAGGGGAAAAGGACGATGGTGCCAACGGCATTCTCACAGGTGATCGAGCAGATTGTGAATGCGATCGTGAGCGTGCTTGCCAGCTATTATTTTATGAAATGGAATGCAGAGAGCCTGCATCAGGCGGCATGGGGGGCCGCGGGTGGAACACTGGGAACCTGTCTGGGAGCGGCATCCGCACTGTTAGTTGTTCTGTTTGTATATTGGATCTACCGGCCGGTGCAGAGTAAACTCGAGAGCAGAGATCTGTCAAACAGTGTCGTCTCGTATTCTTACTTGTTCCGGATTCTTTTGATTACCATTCTGCCGGTCATTTTGTCACAGACGGTGTACAATATCACGGGATTGATTGACTATAAATTGTTTGGTTCGTTCAGCGGACAAAAAGGACTTGACACGAATCTGATCAGCAGTCTGGTCGGAGTGTACAGTGGACAGTATCGTCTTTTGTGCAGTGTGCCGATCGCAATTTCCACGGCAGTGGCTTCGTCGATGATTCCGAGTGCGGTGGGAGCCTATGCGCGATCTGATGTCGCCCAGTGGAAGAAAAATGTTGCTTCGGGGATCAAATTCAATATGATCGTTGCAATTCCCTGTGCCGCAGGTTTTTCTCTTCTTGGTTTTTCGATTACCAGGATGTTATTCAAGACAACGGAATACGTACAGGGAGTTCCCTCCTATATCTTTGGCGGACGCCTTCTGACAGTGGGTTCGGCAGCCGTGATTTTTTATGCGCTCTCGAATGTGACATCCGGAGCGCTTCAGAGCATTGATAAAATGAGGATTCCGGTTATTCATTCGGTGATTTCACTGGGAATTCACATTCTTTTGGTATTCTTATTGTTAAAATATACCAATATAGGGATTTATGCGATCATTGCCGGAAATGTAACGTTTCCGATTGTCGTATCCCTGTTGAATTTTATGGCGATCAAGAGATATGTTCCGGGGTATCATCAGGAGTGGGTCAAGACATTTCTTGTTCCGCTGGCAGCATCGGTCTGGATGGGAGTCTCCATTGTACTTGTCTATTGGCTGGTGGGCTGCATCGTAAAGATATCCATCATTCAGACATTGTTCTCACTGGTTGTTGCGGTGTTCGTATATTTTGTGACGTTTTTGCTGTTCAAAGGACTTACGGTACAGGAACTGTATGATTTTCCGATGGGAAGAACTTTGTATACCATTGCGAAAAAACTTCATGTGATGGAGTAAAGAGGTTTAAAGGAGGATTTTGGATGGAGAATGTTCAATATACCTTTAAGAGATATGAAAAAAAGTATATCCTGACTCAGGCCCAATATGAAAAAATGTATGAGGCATTACTGGATTATATGGAGTTGGACGAGTATGGGCGATACACCATATGCAACGTATATTTTGATACCGATGACTACGAGTTGATTCGGACATCATTGGATAAGCCGGATTACAAAGAAAAATTCCGCATCCGCAGTTATGGAGTTGTGGCGCCGGAGGATATGGTCTTTGCAGAGATCAAGAAAAAATATGACGGGGTCGTCTACAAGAGAAGGATTGCTGTTCCGTGGGTAGATGCCAGGGATTATGTACTGGATGGAAAAGAAGTGTCAGCGGATCTGTACTCTCTGGCAGAGATGGATGAATTTATGCGTAGATATGAACTTAAGCCCAAGGTTTTTATTGCCTATGACAGGGAGGCACTGATGGGAAGAGAAGATCCACTGCTTCGTCTGACTTTTGACCACAACCTGCGATGGCGGGACACCGATTTGAATCTGTGCACGAGCGATGAGGGGATACCGATACAGGTAGGAGAGCAGTATGTAATCATGGAGCTCAAAGTAAAAGATGCCGCACCCCTGTGGCTGACCGATATTCTCAGTGAATATGAAATCTATCCGGGTTCTTTTTCAAAATACGGAACCTGCTACACTAATTATCTGATAAAAAAAGTATTTGCAAAAATGAATACATAAATAAAAAGAGAAAGGAAAAAAGAAATGTTATCTAGTGTTTTTAGTGATGCGGCTGCTGCGTCGACAACAGCTGCCGTTACAATGAAATCGTTGCTCATGTGTCTGGGAGTGTCTCTTGTGCTCGGAGTTTTGAACTCGTTAGTGTTTTCGTTTCGCAGTCAGCACAGCAAGAGTTTTTCGCTGACGATGGCACTTCTTCCTATGACGATCTGCATTGTGATCATGATGGTAAACGGAAACATCGGTACCGGAATTGCCGTAGCGGGAACATTTGCCCTGATCCGGTTTCGAAGTGCACCGGGAACTGCCAGAGAGATTGCGGCAATTTTTACGACCATGGCGATGGGACTTGCCATCGGTATGGGATATGTCGGAGTGGCGGTTGTCTTCTTTTTGTTTGAGGCGGCACTGACATTGCTTCTCACATGGATTGGTTTTGGCAGCAAGGCGACCGTTGAGAAACAGCTGCGGATCACGATGCCGGAGAACTTTGATTATAATGGCCTTTTTGATGAAGTATTTAAGAAATATACCAAAAGGGTAGAGCTGATACGGATTCGCACGACCAATATGGGAACTTTGTACGAACTTACATATCGTGTGATTCTGCCAAATAATCAGATTCCGAAAGACATGATCGATGAAATTCGTTCCAAAAATGGAAATCTGAATGTGATTCTGGGTGACTTTGAGTGGCACGAATCGTTATAATGATGTAAATGGGAGAGTGATGAAATGAAGGGAAACAGAGCAAAAGGAATTGTATTGGGAATTCTTATTGTGGCTGCTTTGATCGGATGCTTTTTTCTGTACCGCTCCATTCAGCAAGAAAATGAAGAGAGTGCCGGTGTCAGTGGAGGAAGCGTATCGGCATCCTCCGTACAGGCGAATCAGGGAGAAGGCGGACAGATTCATCTTTCGGATGACGGGATCACAGTGGACGGTGACGGAGTGACCGGTGACGGAAAAAAAGTTACGATTACCAAGGGCGGAGAGTTTACGGTAGACGGTTCATCTTCCGAGGGTCAGATTTATATTCAGGCGGGAGATGCCGATGTCATCACACTGTCGATGAACGGAGTGACGCTTACAAACACTTCAGATCATCCGATTCATGTTGAAAATGCCGGTGAATTGATTCTGACATCCACCGGTGATGAGGAAAATGTGATCACAGCGGGGACAGGAACCCGGATTATCGAGAATAAGACCGTAAAGGATACTACACAGGTGGCGGCCATCTATGGAAAAGATGACATCACGATTGAGAAGGGAACCTATGTTGTGTCAGCATCCGGAGATGGGATTCACGGAAATGATGACTGCAGGATTAAGGGTGGTCACATCCGGATTACCTGTGGAGATGACGGGATCCATGCCAATGAGTCGCTAAAAATCAAGGGAGGAAAAGTTGAGATTTTGCAGAGTAATGAGGGGTTAGAGGCAAATCAGATTGAGATCTCCGATGGGGAGCACACCGTGACAGCCAAAGATGACGGTATCAATGCGAATGGCGGCACCAGTGAATTTGATCAGGGATTTGGCAGAGGAGGTTTTGGCAACCGGGACAATACTGCGACAGCTACACCGACCGCAGACACATCCGGAGAAAGTGCCGATGATACCACCAATGAGGAAAAAACGGCAAATCTCACAATCTCCGGTGGAAAGCTGTATGTCGATGCACAGGGAGACGGTCTGGATTCCAATGGAAATCTCACGATTTCCGGTGGAGAGACCATCGTGGATGGGCCTTCCAATGACGGAAACGGTCCGCTCGATTCCGGCAGTGAGAGTGGTGGCGTCTGCAAGATTGAGGGCGGAACCATCTTAGCGATCGGAAGTTCCGGTATGGCAGAAGGGTTTGATGACAGCGAATCCACACAGTATTCCTTCCTTCATAGCTTAGATTCACATTTTACGGAGGGCACTAAGATTCAGATTTTGGATTCAGACGGAAAAGAATTGTTCAGCCATACGGCAGCGAGATCAGGAAATTCAGTTGTATTCAGCAGTAAAGATCTGAAAAAGGGAAAGACATATACACTCCAGGTGGGAGATACCAAGACAGAAATCACGCTGGATTCCATCACTACATCCAACAGCACCTATCAGGGAATGGGTGGTGGCTTTGGCGGAGGCGGAGGCCGTCGCAAGGGCGGTTTTGGAAACTAGAGAAATCAATAGGGAGACAAATAGCGATGATAAAGATTTTGACAAAACTGGGAAAAATCATGGGAGTGGCAGTGATTGTGATGTCGCTTGTCATGGCGGGATATCTTTTACAGGCATCCGAGGGAGACCGGTTTCCCTCATGGCTGTTTGTCTCTTTCTTTCTGTCCCTTGTACTTGCCCTCACCGTCGCACTGGTGAGCGGAGTGACGGAGTGTGTGCTTGTCTGCCGGGAAAAGGGCAAAAAAGGACTAAAGCCGGTGCTCTACTCCTTTTTGCTATATGCCTGTATTTTAGTTTTGTATGTCTTTTTTACGAGTGCCAGCCCCAAAGAGTATCTGTGGGCAGTCGGCTTCTCAGTCATTATCACACTTTGTTCCTGCACATATAATCTGTGGAAGAGGGCAAAGACATCAGTTTCTTCGTGAGAATTTCTGCTCACAGTACATACACCGGTAAATCCGGTTGTCTTTATCGGTCAGCTTAAAGCGATGCGGCAGTTCCTGCTCAATGGAGGTGATGCATCGCGGATTCTTACATCGAATGACATTGGTCACTTCCTCAGGGAGAGTCAATGTCCTTTTTTCTACAATCTCATCGTTCTTAATAAGATTAATCGTAATATGTTCGTCCAGGACACCCAGCACATTCAGATCAATCGTGAGAGGCCCCTCGATTTTGATGATATCCTTTTTTCCCATTTTATTGCTGCGGGCATTTTTTATAATAGCGACCGAACAATCCAGTTTTTCGAGATGAAGATAGTGATAGATCTCCATGGCGCCTCCCGCTTTAATGTGATCGATGACAACGCCCTCGCTTAATCCACCTATATTTAGCATAGCAAATGTCTCCTTTCTTTTTAATCATCCAGCCCCAACAGGGTGAGAATCAGTGCCATACGGATGTATACACCGAATCCTGCCTGCTTAAAATAGACCGCTCTCGGATCACTGTCCACCTCGGTGGCAATCTCATTGACGCGTGGAAGTGGGTGTAAAACCAGCATATCTTTTGGTGCCAGACTCATTTTTTTGGCATCCAGTATAAAACTGTCCTTTAAGCGGATATAGTCCTCTTCATTGAAAAAGCGCTCTCTCTGAACGCGTGTCATATACAAAAGATCGAGTTCCGGAAGAACATCCTCTAAAACACTCACTTCTTTAAATTTGATGCGGTTGGCAAGGAGTGTATCTTTTCTCAAATAATCCGGAATTCTTAATTCTTCCGGAGAAATCAGAATGAATGTTACATTTGAATAGCGAACCATCGCCTGAATCAAAGAGTGAACGGTGCGGCCGAATTTTAAATCTCCGCACAGTCCGATGGTCAGGTTGTCAAAGTGACCTTTGAGAATCTTGATCGTAAACAGATCCGTCAGAGTCTGTGTGGGATGATTGTGCCCACCGTCTCCCGCATTGATGACAGGAATGCCGGAGTGAATGGATGCAACCAGAGGAGCACCCTCCTTGGGATGCCGCATCGCACAGATATCGGCATAATGGGAGATGACCCGGATCGTATCTGCCACACTTTCACCCTTGGCGGCAGAGCTGGAATCAGCAGAAGAAAAACCAAGCACCTGACCACCGAGATTCAACATCGCTGCTTCGAAACTCAGTCGGGTTCGTGTGCTTGGTTCATAAAAACAGGTAGCTAATTTTTTCCTTTTACAGACATCTGCGTATCTGTCCGGATCGTTCATGATTCGCTCAGCCAGATCAATCAATCTGCCAATTTCATCGGTTGATAAATCCAATGCATTCATTAAATGTCTCATACGTACCTCCATCCGTTCTGCCTGATGGCATTTGCTGTTCTTATTCTACCTCATTTCAGGAAGAGATACAATATTTATTTTTAGTAAGTTTGATTATTCGGCTAGAATGTACTCTGCGATAATCTTTGTTTTTCTGAATAAAAAAACAGGATTTGGGGAAAAAATGCAACATTTTCTTATAAAATGTTACATGAAAAGGAGGACGAACAGATGCTTCGATTATCACTGAGCACAGAAGAATATCTTATGATTGGTGATGACATCAAACGGGTCTTCCTTGGGGGAACCGGCAATCATTTGAGAATCATGGTGGATGCGCCAAGAGAGGTGGACATCGTGACAAGTTCTGTGTTGGAGAAAAAGGATCCAAAGCGAAAAGAGACAGGACCAAAGTACTACGCAGAGCCGGAGAATCCCGGGATGTACATTCCCCAAAAATCATTTCAAGGAAGGTAATATCTGATCGGATGTCAGATACCTGTCGGGCCCACGGTGTGTCGAGCGTCTAATCAGTTATTATAAAATATTAATCAAAGCAACGTCGTAAAAGGATTTATGACGAGTGAAAACAAGGAGGTAATTATTATGGTAGTACAGCATAATATCACATCAATGAATGCAAACAGAAACTTGAGTATCGTTGGAACAAACCTTGGCAAGGCAAGTGAGAAACTTTCCAGTGGTTACCGGATCAACCGTGCAGCAGATGA
>ONNE01000028.1 GCA_900319095.1 uncultured Eubacteriales bacterium
GATGATTGTCAGAAGATCGACGATGCCGTCATAGGAGATTAAAAAACGAAGGCGGGATTTCAGTTCACTGTAATGAGGATACAGGTAATCGGCGGTCCAGATTCTTAAGATATATTCAATGATAAAAAGGAAGGTGGTCGAAATTTCGATTGCCTTGAAAAATACAAAATAGTTGGCAAGCTCATCAAAGGTCTGCAAAAAAACAACCGTAATATTGGAAAAGATGGTAATCGAAATAAAGACATCAAAAAAGCGGCTGATGAGATTGGATTTGTCTCCTATTTGAATTATGTCGAAAATCTTGCGTTTCAGTCTCATTTTCACACGATCCTCCTGACTATTATGAATTTATTATAGAAAAGAGAAGGAGAAAAGTCAAACAAACGACAAAAAATATTTGACACAGACTTAATGTTGTGATAATATATATTTTGCGTTTGAAAAGACAGCTTACAGATGCGCGAGTGGCTCAGTTGGTGGAGCACAACCTTGCCAAGGTTGGGGTCGCGGGTTCGAGTCCCGTCTCGCGCTGCAAGGAGAATCGTGTTTGTCACGGTTCTCTTTTTTGTGTGACAGAATCCACAAACGAATGGTTTTCTCTTGCAAACAAGCCAATCTTTTGATAAACTAGATAAGTGGTATTTGAGCATAATAAGAATGGAGAAAGATATGGAATTAACAAGTATACGAAGTTTATATCGTGAAAAAGAAAAATATTTAGATCAGGTCATTACCGTGGGGGGATGGCTTAGAAGTGTCAGAGATTCGAAGACGTTTGGATTTCTTGTGGTAAATGACGGAACTTTTTTTGAGCCGCTTCAGGTAGTGTATGCGGATCAATTGGATAATTTTTCAGCAATCTCGAAGCTGAATGTTGGTGCGGCTGTCATTGTCACCGGTAAACTGGTAGCGACACCGAATGCCAAGCAGCCGTTTGAGATTCAGGCGGATGAAGTTGTGATCGAGGGGGAGTCGGCACCGGATTTTCCTCTGCAGAAAAAAAGACATTCTTTTGAATATCTTCGCACAATTTCTCATCTGCGTGCGAGAACCAATACCTTTCAGGCGGTTTTTCGCGTCCGCTCACTGATTGCGTATGCGATTCACAAATTCTTTCAGGAGAGAGAGTTTGTATATGTACACACTCCGTTGATTACAGGAAGTGACTGTGAGGGAGCCGGTGAGATGTTTCGTGTCACGACGCTCGACATGGAGAATGTACCGATGACAGAAGATGGCAAGGTTGATTACAGCAAGGATTTCTTTGGAAAAGAGACCAATCTGACAGTCAGCGGTCAGCTCAATGTCGAGACCTATGCGATGGCATTTAAAAATGTCTATACCTTTGGTCCGACATTCCGTGCCGAGAATTCTAACACGACACGCCATGCGGCGGAATTCTGGATGATTGAACCGGAGATTGCGTTTGCTGATTTGAAAGATGATATGATGCTGGCAGAGAGTATGCTCAAGTATATTATTTCTTATGTGCTTGAGAATGCAAAGGAAGAGATGGATTTTTTCAACAAATTTGTGGACAAGGGACTGATCGAGAGATTAGAGCACGTTCTGAATTCGGAATTTGCCCATGTCACGTATACAGATGCCATTGAATTGTTGGAAAAACACAATGATAAATTTGAATATAAGGTTTCGTGGGGAGCGGATCTCCAGACGGAACATGAGAGATATCTGACAGAAGAGATATTTAAAAGACCGGTGTTTGTCACCGACTATCCAAAAGAGATCAAGGCATTTTATATGAAGATGAATGAGGACAACAAGACTGTGGCAGCAATGGATTGTCTGGTTCCGGGAATCGGAGAGATCATCGGTGGAAGCCAGAGAGAAGATGATTATGACACTTTAGTTGCGCGAATGAAAGAGTGTGACCTGGATGAAAAAGATTATGAGTTTTATCTGGATCTGCGCAAATATGGTACGGTTCGTCATGCCGGATTTGGCTTGGGATTTGAGCGCTGTGTAATGTATCTGACCGGTATGCAGAATATCCGGGATGTGCTGCCGTTCCCAAGAACCGTAAATAATTGTGAATTATAATTTTAATTGCGTATGAACAGGAACAAAATGAAATAGGAGGTGTAGATGGTATGAGTTTAATAGTACCGGAAAATTATCAGTCGGCTCTTGATATTCGGGAGACGGAAGTGGCAATCAAGACAGTAAAGGATTTTTTTGAAAAGGCATTGGCGGCAAATTTAAATCTGACACGTGTGTCAGCTCCGCTTTTTGTGGCACCGGAATCCGGATTGAATGATAATCTGAACGGTGTTGAGCGCCCGGTCAGTTTCGGGATTAAAGAACAGAATGAGAGAGTGATTGAGATCGTTCATTCGCTGGCAAAGTGGAAACGACAGGCATTAAAGCGCTACGGTTTTGAAAAAGGTGAGGGATTGTATACGGATATGAATGCGATCCGGCGCGATGAGGATACAGACAACCTTCATTCGATTTTTGTGGATCAATGGGATTGGGAATATATTTTAGATGAGAGTGAGAGAAATATAGATACGTTGAAGACGATTGTTAAGAGGGTGTATCAGTCTTTGCAGGAAGCAGAAGATTATATGGAGCTTCAATATTCTTACATAAAGAAATCGCTTCCGGATTCAATTACTTTTATTACAACACAGGAACTCGAAGACCGGTATCCGGATAAATCAGCAAAAGAGAGAGAGTATCTGGCAGTCAAAGAATACGGTGCGATCTTCCTGATGCAGATTGGTGATAAGCTGGCGAGCGGAGAGCCACATGACGGCCGTGCTCCCGACTATGATGACTGGTCTTTGAATGGAGATATCATTGTCTATTATTCGGTTCTTGATACTGCTTTAGAGCTTTCTTCCATGGGAATCCGGGTGGATGCCAAAGCGCTGAAAGAACAGTTGGAAAAGGCTGGGTGTCCGGAGAGAGAAAAATTGCCATTTCAGAAGGCAATTTTACAGAATGAACTTCCATTTACAGTGGGAGGAGGAATTGGTCAGTCGAGAATTTGTCTTTTCCTCTTAAAGAAGGCACATATCGGAGAGGTGCAGGCATCGATCTGGCCGGATGACATGGTAAAGAAAGCAGAGGAAAACAATATCTACTTATTATAATATTGAAGGTGACAGGTCTATGGAAAACTTTACTTTTTATGCTCCGACGTACTTTGATTTTGGAAGAGGGACGGAGACTCATGTGGCGGATTTGATTCGACAGTTTGGCGGAAGCAAGGTACTGCTTCATTATGGCGGTGGTTCGATCAAAAAGAATGGACTGTATGACCGCGTTGTGGATACATTAAAGAAGGCAGATCTGCCGTTTGTGGAACTCGGTGGAGTTAAACCAAATCCGAGGAGCGGTCTCGTCTATGAGGGGATCGAGCTGTGCAAGAGAGAGAAGGTCGATTTTGTTCTTGCCGTGGGAGGCGGAAGTACCATAGATTCTTCCAAGGCGATCGCGGCGGGAAGCCTTTATGATGGCGATTTTATGGATTTTTATCAGGGGAAGGCGACGGTGGAAAAAGCGCTGCCGGTCGGTACGATTCTCACGATCGCGGCAGCGGGAAGTGAGGGCTCCCCGAACACGGTTATCACGGATGAAAAGACATGGATAAAAAAGGGAGCGAGAAGTGATTTGCTTCGCCCTAAGTTTTCAATCCTGAATCCGGAGCTCACCTGTACCCTGCCACCTTATCAGACGGCAGCGGGAGCCACGGATATTATGATTCACGTGTGCGAGAGATATTTTTCCAATACGCAGGAAGTTGAGGTAACGGATCGACTTTGTGAGGCGATTTTAAAGACGGTAATTTATGAGGCGCCAAGAGTGATTGAAAATCCGGATCACTATGAAGCCAGAGCGAATCTCATGTGGGCCGGTATGTTAGCGCACAACAATGTATGTGGTGTGGGCAGGATCCAGGACTGGGCGAGCCATCATATCGAACACGAACTGTCGGCTCTGTATGATGTGACCCATGGTGCGGGACTTGCTGTTGTGACACCGAAGTGGATGCGATACGTTCTGGATAAGAATCCGGATAAGCTGGTGCTGTTTGCCACGCGCGTCTGGGATATTCCGCTTGATCCGGGTGATCCGAAGGCGACAGCGCAAAAAGGGATTGAGGCATTTGAAAACTTTTTGAAAAAGATTGGTATGCCTTCAACCTTTGATGAGATCGGTGCCAAAAAAGAAGATATCGAGACGATGACGGATAAATTGTTAAAGACCAAAAAAACAGAGGGCAACTATGTGAAGTTGAACCGCGACGATGTAATAAAAATTTATGAGAGTTGTATTTGACAACAGAATTGTCCCCCGGGAGGTTTGACATGGACCAGAAAGCATTTATGCGCCAGATGGAAGATCTGGTAGATTTTGGCAAGACGAAGGAAGGCAGACTGACAAAGGGCGAGATTGCGGATTATTGCAGTGACTTGTCGCTGACCAAAGAGCAGTTAGAACTTGTCTATGCCTATCTGATGGAGCACCATATTGAAGTGTCCGGATATGAGGTCAAAGAGGGAGACTTTTCCGGGACGGATGCGGAGAATGAAGAAAAAAAGAAGACACCGGACTCAAAATATCTGCGTATCTATCGAAAAGAAATCCGGGAACTCCCGGATTATACAAAGGAGGACATCGAGGCATTATATCAGCGATTGAGGATGGGAGATGAAGAAGTTGTCTCTGAGGTGATTGAATCGCATTTGCCCAGAGTTCTGACGCTGGCAGGAAGATATCGGGGAAGAGGTGTTCTCCTGGAGGATTTGATTCAGGAGGGCAATCTGGAATTGGTCACCTGTGTGTCCGGG
The DNA here is from genome assembly GCA_900319095.1 of uncultured Eubacteriales bacterium. Lineage (GTDB taxonomy): Bacteria > Bacillota > Clostridia > Lachnospirales > Lachnospiraceae > Eubacterium_F. The sequence continues at coordinate 4,821 of ONNE01000028.1, forward strand.
CTGTTTGGAAATAGAGAGGTAGTCGATTTTAAAAAGGCAATTGACTATGCGATCTGCGGAAGACTGATTGAACTTGTTGATGAGCAGATTCAGGATATGGATGGAATCAGTGAGGTTCTTGCTCGCACAAACCTTTTACTGGAGGCGACAAGGGTTCTGGCAGAAGAATATGGAAGGATAGCCACCATTGAAGAACTGTCTGAGTTTACAAGGATGGAAATAGAGGAAATTCAGATGTATGTGGATCTTTCGCGCGATAAGATTGAGTTGGGAAAGGGAGAACCGTAAAACATGGAATTGTATTCATTAGGGGCTTTGGTGGAGCCCCTTTGTTTGTGGTATGAGGAAAATAAAAGAAGTATGCCCTGGCGGGAAGAAGCGACACCCTATCACGTCTGGATCTCTGAAATCATGCTCCAGCAGACCCGGATTGAGGCGGCAAAAGGTTATTATGAGCGATTTATAAAAAGGCTTCCCTCAATTGAGTCGCTGGCGGATATATCAGAAGAAGAACTTCTCAAATTATGGGAGGGACTCGGATATTATAACCGGGCGAGAAATCTTCACAAGACGGCCCGGATCGTGGTAGAAAAATACGATGGGAATTTGCCGGCAGATTATGATCTTTTGCTGGAGCTGCCGGGGATCGGAAGCTACACAGCCGGAGCTATTGTATCAATTGCCTATCAGATTCCGGCACCCGCTGTCGACGGAAATGTTCTGCGGGTACTGATGAGGGTGCTGAATTGCCGAGACGATATTTCGAAACAGTCCGTCAGAAGAAAAATGGAGCGCTCGATCATGGCTGTTATTCCAAAAGAGATTCCCGGAGTTTTTAATCAGGCACTGATGGAATTGGGAGAGGTAATCTGTATCCCGTCGGGAGCACCGCACTGTGAAGAGTGTCC
>ONNE01000101.1 GCA_900319095.1 uncultured Eubacteriales bacterium
CGCTCAAAATATATTGAGTTTTTTAAAAGTAAAAATCACGCTGTAATTTCGGGACAGTCTTTAATCCCCGAAAATGACCCTTCTGTTTTGTTTACAATGGCGGGAATGCATCCGCTTGTTCCTTATCTGCTTGGAGAAAAACATCCTGCAGGTACCCGTCTTACAGATTATCAGAAGTGTATCCGCACCGGTGATATTGAAAACGTGGGAAAGACAGCCAGACATGGTACATTTTTTGAAATGCTTGGAAACTTTTCTTTTGGTGATTATTTTAAGCATGAAGCGATTGCCTGGTCGTGGGAATTTCTGACCAAGACATTGGAGATTCCACAGGAGCGGCTCTATCCATCGGTGTATGAAGAGGACGATGAGGCCTTTGATATATGGAATCAGGAGATTGGCATCGCCAAAGATCGTATTTTCCGATTTGGCAAAGAGGATAACTTTTGGGAGCACGGGGCAGGTCCTTGTGGCCCTTGTTCGGAGATTTATTATGACCGCGGAGAAAAATATGGATGTGGCAAACCGGGATGTACGGTCGGATGTGACTGTGACCGGTATATTGAGATCTGGAATAACGTTTTTACTCAATTTGAGAACGACGGAGAGGGACATTATACGGAATTAGAGAACAAAAACATTGATACCGGAATGGGTCTTGAGCGCCTGGCAACCGTGATGCAGGATGTTGACTCGATTTTTGATGTGGACACTATCAAAGCCATTCGTGACCGCGTGTGTGAATTCGCGCAGGTTCAGTATGGAGAGGAATACAAAAAAGATGTGTCAATCCGTGTGATCACAGACCACATTCGCTCTGTGACATTTATGGTATCGGACGGCATCACACCGTCCAACGAGGGAAGAGGATATGTTCTTCGCCGGCTTTTGAGACGGGCAGCGCGACATGGCAGACTTCTTGGCATTCAGGGAGAATTTCTTGCGAAGCTGAGCAAGACCGTGATTGCAGAATCCCATACCGGCTATCCGGAACTGGCAGAGCGGGAGGAATATATACTCAAGCTGATTACGGTTGAGGAACAGAATTTTAATAAGACGATCGATCAGGGACTCTCTATTCTCAACGAGATGATGAACCATCTCGAGCAGAGAGGAGAGAAGACCTTATCCGGAGAGGACACCTTCAAATTATATGACACATACGGATTTCCGATGGATCTGACCATTGAGATCTTGGAGGAGAGAGGTCTGTCTGTCGATGAAGAGGGATTTCACAAGGCGATGGATCACCAGAGAGAGACGGCGAGAGCAGCGAGAGAGACCACCAATTATATGGGAGCGGATGTCACGATTTATCAGTCCATCGATGCATCGATCGAGAGCAGATTTGTGGGATATGACAGACTCTGTCACGAGTCCCCGATTACGGTTCTCACGACTACGGATGCCATCGTAGAAGAATTGGTTGCCGGACAGGAGGGAACGATTCTTGTATCCGAGACCCCGATGTATGCGACCATGGGTGGACAGGTTGCCGATCAGGGTGTGATCACAACACCGGGCGGCAAGTTTGTCGTGGAAGATGTCATCAAATTGCAGGGAACCAAGATCGGCCATGTGGGAAAAGTGGTCGAGGGAATTATAAAGAAGGGCGAGCGTGCGACATTGACGGTCGATGAAAACAGAAGAAGTCTCACTGCCAACAACCACAGTGCGACACATCTGATGCAAAAGGCACTGCGCATGGTATTGGGAAATCATGTTGAGCAGAAGGGCTCCCTGGTTGACAAGGATCATCTTCGATTTGACTTTACGCATTTTTCACCGATGACCGAAGAGGAAATCCGGAAAGTCGAAGAAATCGTCAATGAGAAAATAAGAGAGTCGATTGACGTTGTCACGAGGGAGATGCCGATTGATGAGGCGAAAAAGCTCGGTGCGATGGCCTTGTTTGGTGAAAAGTATGGGGATGTGGTGCGAGTCGTGAGCATGTCGGATTTTAGCGTAGAGCTCTGTGGTGGAACGCACGTTGAGAACACCGGCAGCATTTTCGCTTTCAAAATTCTTTCCGAGAGCGGTGTGGCGGCAGGTGTCAGACGAATTGAGGCTTTGACAGGCACCGGTCTGCTAACATATTATGAAAAAGAGGAGCAGCAGCTCAAGTCCGTGGCGAAGATTGTAAAGACGACACCGGAGGATGCTGCGGCAAAAGTAATCTCGCTTCAGAGTGAGCTGAAAGCACTGCAGAAGGAAAATGAAAAACTGAAGGCCAAGATTGCCAAGGACGCAGCCGGAGATGTCACCAGTGAGGCACAACAGATCAATGGAATTAAAATAATCGCCAAGCAGTTTACGGATGTCGATATGAACGGATTGCGTGATCTGGGAGATGATACAAAGAACCAGCTGGGAGAGGCATTCCTGTTATTTGCCTGTGAGTCGAATGGCAAGGCAAACCTCATTGCGATGGCGACCGATGGTGCGATTGCAAAGGGCGCACATGCGGGAAATCTCATCAAAGAAGTGGCAGCCATTGTCGGTGGTGGCGGTGGTGGTCGCCCGAATATGGCACAGGCGGGCGGAAAAAATACAGCAGCCATTGGTCAGGCTGTTGAGAGGGCAATCGAGATCATGAAGAGTCAGCTTGGCTGATATAAGAGAACTTGACCGATATACTCTTTCAGGTCTTTTGGAGGGAGTGTTGTTGTGTCCGTGAGATAGAGATAATGGATCGGACTTTTCTTTTCTTCCTGAAAATGTGGCAGTGAAGCAGCTGTGTGCTTGTCTGGGAGAGGGAGAAAGGTTCCGGTCTTTTTTATGTAGCAGTTGGAGGCAGTCGCTTTCTGACGACGTGTGGGATCGACATAGATACCGACACTCTTGTGGATGGCCTCATCCTCGACCGGAAGATAGTAGTAATTTTTATAATCCGCAAAAAAGTGCCGGAGAATTCCGGCGTGCAGTAAGACACAGATCCGGATTGTCTGATTGTTAAAGGAAATGGTAAAGGGTGGCTTTTCATTGGTTATGGGAATTGGGAAATACCCGTTAATCGAATCTTCTACGGTCCATGATGTGGCATCCCTCTCACAGAAAGGATGGTTTGGCCGGTAAGTGGAATAATATAAAAACTGGCAGCACAAAATCGTGCCGATGAGATCATCGTGATTGTGGAGAAGAAGAAGTGCCAGATCCTGTTTGTGACTTTCATCGCGAAACACTTTTTTCTGCATAAAATTTTGATACAGTTGAATACAGTCTTTCCCGGTAAAAGTGTCATTTCTGCTAAACCCAAGTAACTGCTCCATCGTGGTGAGTTTTTGGTTGGGCGTGAGAAACAGCGATTTGAG
>ONNE01000184.1 GCA_900319095.1 uncultured Eubacteriales bacterium
CGATTGACTTTTTCCCCTATTTATGGTATTGTAAGTATGTGTTAAATATTTTTTAGGAGGCAAAACACATGAAAGGTACAGTAAAATGGTTTAATGCCAAAAAGGGATTTGGTTTTATCTCAGATGAAGAGGGAAAAGATGTTTTCGTACACTTCTCCGCTCTGCAGATGGACGGCTTCAAAGTGCTTGATGAGGGCGATGAAGTTGAGTTCGAAGTGATCGAAGGTGAGAAAGGTCCACAGGCAGCCAACGTTACGAAGTTATAATCGATTTTTAATGGACTAATTTTTATATATTTGTAAAAGTTAAGAATTACAATAGGTTGTAACAAAAAAACACTATCGTTTTAAGTCTTAGACAAAAACGATAGTGTTTTTCTTATTGTCCTTTTTTTACTAAGATCTTATTCCTTCATCCCTCGCATCTCTTTGGATACAAAGATTAACACAACCAGAAATGCCAGAAAATCTGCACTCGGTGCTGCCATCAAAACTCCTTTTATTCCAAAGAACAGCGGAAGGATCAACATCAGCGGAATAAGGAAAAATACCTGCCTTGTCAGAGAGAGCATGGCTCCGCGCACCGGCTTTCCGATTGCCGCAAACAGGTTCGAAGAAATCATGTGCACACCACTGAGTGGAAGCATGAGCAAAAAGGTTCTCATGAATCGCACGGCAAATTCCATATACAGCTCATTTTCTTTTCCAAATATCATCAGCACACGCTCCGGGAAAACCTGAAAAACAAACAGCGCAACCGCTCCCACACTGACGACACAGACAATGGCCAGCTTATATGTTTTTTTAACGCGGTCATACAGCTTTGCCCCATAATTGAACCCGAGAATCGGCTGTACTCCCTGTGTAATTCCAATCAGTACTGCAAAGACGATTGAATTTACCTTCATGACAATTCCACTTGCTGCCAATGGAATATCGGAACCATAGATAGAAAGATTGCCATAATGAATCAGAGACCGGTTCATGACAACCTGTACCAGAGTAATCGCTAACTGAGTCAGACCGTTACTCATTCCCATGGTAATTGTTTTTTTGATCTGATAAAGGGATAACCGGAAGTAGGATAGTTTTATCACGACACGTTTAAATTTTTTCATATACCAGGTGGCCATCAATGCCGATGCAATCTGTCCGATCACGGTTGCCCATGCGGCTCCCGCCACGCCCCAGTGAAAAAAAAAATAAAAATCGGATCCAGAATGGTATTGATGATCGCTCCAACGACCATCGTCGTCATCGAAAATATCGGACTTCCATCCGCTCTTGCGAGGTTGCTCATGCCATTCATAATTACCAAAAACGGCATCCCCATCGCTGTAATCCTGCTATATGTCATGGCATATGCCAGCGTATCCGGAGTGACACCAAATGCGTGAAGAAGATACGGCAAAAACAGTTCCACAACAATGGCATACAATACTCCGAATGTGACCATCATGCAAAAGCCATTCCCCACTACTCTGGCTGCCTTTTCTTCCTGCTTTTGTCCGAGATAGAGTGAGTAACGGGAGGCACTCCCGATTCCGATCGTCAGTGTAATTGCCATACAGATCGTCGTGAGCGGAAATGACACATTCGTAGCTGCATTTCCCAAAAAGCCGACTCCCTGACCGATAAATATCTGATCCACCACATTGTACAGCGAGCTCACCAGCATGGCAATAATGCTCGGGATTGCAAATCCCCGCAACAGCTTGCCGATGCTCTCGTATCCCAGAGGGTTTTCTGTCTTGTTCTCTTCACTCATTTGTATTTCCTCTTTTCCTTTAAAACATATAATCTTATTCTTTTATCCTTTGATAACTTATGCTATACTTTACGTATGAACCGGCCACAGACCGGAAGATGTACCTCTTCCGGACCGGTGGCCGCAGTGTTCGATTCAATATGAAAATGCAGGAGGTATCCCATGGAAAAAAGACTCAAACATTATTTAGAATTTTATAAAAACCTCAGCCAAAAAAATCTGTCTCCGGAAGAAGTGGAGAGCATTTCAAAAGAAATGCTCATTCAGATTGGTTTTTTTCAGCACGAGAGATTGATCCATCTGATCGTAACCGTTCTTTTTGCGATTCTCACGGTTATGACACTCTTTGCATGTCTCCTCATCATACAACCGGTTCTCTTTGCTCTTGAGCTTTTGCTTCTGGTTCTTCTTGTTCCTTATATTCGACACTACTACATACTGGAAAACGGAACACAGCAGCTGTATGAGTATTATGATGAAATCCGGGCAAAGAAATAATCCTTACTTGCCACTGGCATATACCGTGCCGTTTTTCATCTTGATTCCTTTGCGTTCCATCAACTCGCTTACCGTGAGGATATCATATCCCTGTTCAATGAGCCATGGAAGAATTTTCTCTACACCATCCGCTGACTTTGCATGAATGTCGTGCATGAGTATGATATCCCCATCGGAAACTTCTTTTTTTACCACTTTAAATTCTTTTTTCCCATTCAAATATTTCCAGTCAAGCGTATCCACACTCCATATGATCATCGGATGTTTAAATTTTTTTCTCATCTTATCACTGATCGCACCATAAGGGGGCCGAAGAAGTGTTACCTTGTATCCACCGGTTGCCTTTTCAATTGCCTTTGCCGTCTTGTTATATTGTTTATTTACTTTTTTCATGGAAAGCTTGCTAAGGTCTGCGTGATTCCAGGAATGATTTGCGATCTCACATCCCAGCTCCAACTCCTGTTTGAGAAGATCTGCTCCGGCTTCAACGCGCTCTCCCACGACAAAAAATGTGGCATGTGCATTATATTTCTTTAAAAGTTCCAAAATCCTCGGAGTATTTTCGGTGCTTGGACCATCATCAAAGGTCAGGGCAACTGCCTTCGGTCTCGGTGTCGGCACCGGTGTCGAAAAGGCATCTGCGGACAGACTGCCAACGGCTGCAATCACCTCTGAGACACCTCCGGGAACCGCTGTCGGTGCTGCCTGAACCGAATCTGAGCTGACACTTGACGGTTGTCCTTCCTCATCCTCCTGTGGGCTTACCGCCTCTTCGGTCACAGCCATTGAGACAACACTTCCACTGCTGGCCAGAATATCAGTGGCCTCATCCTCTTTGGAAAGCTTTCTCTTGCTGGTAACCGCTAACACCGCCCCCACAACGAGCGCGACACAGAGAACCACGACCGATACCTGTCCGAGCAGTTTCAAACGGGCACGACGAATATTTCTCGGATTATAACGGCTTCTCGCCGAGTAACTGTCACTCATATTTATATATTTTGAAGTTCGTTTTCTTCGATTGGCAGCGCGCCTTCTCTGTGTGCGGCTGCGATATCCTTTTAAATAATCACGCATCTTTGCACCTACTCTCTATCGGCTTAGTATAGCACCTTTACTTCTTTTTTTCAATGACCTTTTTCTCTTGCGGGTCGGAACGGTAATGTGCTGTTTCAACGGGAATCCCCTTTCCCGAAAGACGTCTGTTGCACCAGCGTTTTACCCATCGATAGATCATGGCAAACACCGGAACGGCACAGACCATTCCCACCAATCCGAAAAGACTTCCAAAGAACAGGATGGAAAATAAAATCCAAAAACTTTTCAGACCTATGGAGTCTCCCAAAATCATAGGTCCCAAAATATTTCCATCGAATTGCTGCAATATAATAATCAGAACAATAAACAGAATCCCTTTCATCGGATTGGCAATCAAAATCAAAATCGCGCATGGAATCGTACCAATGTAGGGACCAAAATACGGAAGCACATTCGTCACGCCAATAATCACACTGATCAGAACCGTATACGGAACTCCGGCAATACTCATGATAATAAATGTCAAAATGCCGACAATCAGAGAATCGATCAGCTTTCCACTGATAAATTTTGCAAATACGGTATGGGTTTCACTCAACACATCCAGAGCACCCTCCACCCAATGAACCGGAAACAGCGCATACATTAATTTTTTTGCCTGCGCACAGAAATTCTCTTTGCCCGCCATCAGATAGACCGATATGATAATGCCGATCAGAAAATTCATCAGGACATTGATCAGATTTGTAATTCCATCCGTCAAAGTGGATAATAATTTATTGCTGTTTGGCAACAGATCATTTTGCAGCCAGGAGAGAAATTTTTGATAGACGGACTGGGATACCTGATCAAAGTAGTTTGATATGTACGGGTTGGATTTGAATACCCGGTCTCCCCACGATACGAGGTTCCGGTAGTAGGAAGGCATATTGTTGACCAGACTGGCTATGCTGTGCACGACTTCCGGAACAACCATCATAACAAGACTAAAGACCACCAATAAGGATAACAGTATTACCACCGCCACGGATAATCCTCTCGCTACAGATCCGGCAGTTTTTTCCCTCTTTATTATTTTATGCATCAGTGGCAAAAAAATGTATTGATCGGATTTATTTACCAAAGGACTCAATAAAAAAGAAATAATCAGTCCTATGTACACCGGCTTTAATGCGGAATTGACCATATGGATTCCCTGGCTGATCGCTCCGAGATTATCAAAGATCAGTTTCAATATGAGCGCTGCCGCCACGACGCAAAAGGCGGTAATGCCGGCCAGCAGATATTTTTCATATTTTTCCGATATTTTTTTCATCTTTTTTTCTTTCCTTTCCTTAAAAACCAAACTCCTCATAGTCCTCTTTGGTATATCGATGATAAATGATATGATGTCCTTCCTCCGTAAAACAGTACCGGTAATCATCCGGACTGCCATCTTCAAAATACATCAGATAATCAAATTCACCATTGTTCATTTTCTCAAAATATACGTGATCTGAGTATCGCTCAAAGATCTTCTTGATTCTTTCGATCGGGACATCGTGCTCTGTTACCACTTCCACCAGATCAAAAATCAGTCCGCTTTTTTTTGTGTGCAAATCTATGTATTCAGACACCTCCGGTCCAAGGATGAGACAAAACCTCTCTCCTTCCTTTGTCACGGAGATTGTGCCCAAATGATCTTTTTCTCTCTCACAAAAAGCAGCCATCGAAGACATCATCTCATTCGGTGTCTGCTGTGTGCACAAAAAACGGTTGAGTGACGAAAGCGGATAATAAAGACGTATGGTCTCCCTGCGATATCCAAGTTTTGCCTGTTGTTCTGTTACCACATCAATCAAATTTTTTTCAAGTCTTGAAAAATCCATCTTCCTCTCCGCCTTGTCACACAATTTTTATCACTTCATCTTTGATTTAAAAATAAGACTGGCCAGATATCCCATGATCAGCGCCCCTGAGATTCCCACAGCCGCACTCTCCAGCCCGCCATAGAAGGTACCAATAAATCCCTTCTGATCTACGGCTTCTTTCACTCCCTTAAAGAGCAGATGTCCAAATCCGATCAGAGGAACCGTAGCACCCGCCTGTGCCCACTCTGCGATGGGCTCATATAAGTGAAAAAAGCTCAAAATCGCCCCGGCACAGACAAGTCCGACCATAATCCGTCCCGGCAACAGATTTGTATTATCCATCACCAATTGCACTACCGCACAAATCAAACCACCAATCAAAAAAGCAATCACATACTCCATCATGCCACCTCCGTCTCTTTCCCTGATACTGCTTCCAAAATCACGCCATGGGCAATTCCCGGAATCGAATTTCCCTCATTAAAACTGACCGTCGATAAAAGGGCTCCGGTCGGAACAAAAAGAACCCGCTTCCACTCGCCCGATCTCATCTTGTTCAGGATATATCCGCACAGAGTGATGGCACTACAGCCACAACCACTTCCTCCTGCATTGGTGTTCTGTTCTTTATTATAATAGATTTTCGTTCCACAGTCAAAATACTGTTCTTTTATATCATACCCATAGCCTCTCATCATGTCAACCAAAATCCTCTCGCCA
>ONNE01000160.1 GCA_900319095.1 uncultured Eubacteriales bacterium
CGCGAAATATTGACAATCTCCTTCCCGCGCCACTTCAGAATCAGTCTCGGACTCTCCGTCACGGTCGCCACGCACACCGCTTCTAAGTTCTCCTGTGCGGCATAGCCAAGCATCGAATCCACATCCTTTGGATCGACTACAATTGCCATTCGCTCCTGAGACTCGGATATCGCGAGCTCCGTTCCATCCAGACCGGCATATTTTTTTGGCACCTTGTCCAGATCCACAACCAGTCCGTCGGCCAGCTCACCGATGGCAACGGATACTCCACCGGCACCAAAATCATTACATTTTTTTATCAGCCGGCTGACTTCTTCCCGACGGAACAGGCGCTGAATCTTTCTCTCCGTCGGTGCATTTCCCTTTTGCACCTCCGCGCCACAGGTGTCAATGGATGCCGTATTGTGTGCCTTGGAAGAACCGGTCGCACCGCCACATCCGTCACGTCCGGTCCGTCCGCCGAGGAGGATGATCACATCGCCCGGATCGGAATTCTCACGAATGACATTTCTTCTCGGTGCCGCGCCCATAACAGCACCGATCTCAAGACGCTTGGCAACATAATTCGGATGATAGATCTCATCGACCAGTCCCGTTGCCAGACCGATCTGGTTTCCATAGGAGCTGTAGCCCTGTGCTGCCCCTGTCACAATCTTTCTCTGTGCGAGTTTTCCTTCCAGTGTCTCTTTGAGCGATTTGGTCGGATCCGCTGCTCCGGTCACGCGCATCGCCTGATAGACATAGCCACGTCCTGACAGCGGATCGCGGATGGCTCCTCCCAGACAGGTAGCAGCCCCACCAAACGGCTCGATCTCCGTCGGATGATTGTGGGTCTCATTCTTAAAGAACACAAGCCACTCTTCCTCCTTTGGTCCCTCACCACGGTCAATCGATACCGGAACCACGATCGAGCAGGCATTGATCTCATCCGACACTTCCATGTCCTCAAGCTTGCCCTCGGCACGAAGCTTTTTCATTGCGAGCAGCGCAATGTCCATCAGGGAGACAAATTTATCCTCTCGTCCCTCATAGATCTTCTTGTGCGCTGCCTGATATTCATCAAATGTTTTTTGAATCGGTGCCACATAGTCGCCGCCCTCAATCGTAACATTTTTTAGTTCTGTCAAAAACGTGGTATGACGGCAGTGATCTGACCAGTAGGTATCCAGAACACGAATCTCCGTCATGGAAGGATCTCTCTTCTCCTCCCCCTTAAAGTAATTCTGAATATGAAGAAAATCTTTGAATGTCATCGCAAGCCCCAGTGAATCATACAGTGCTTTGAGCTCGCTCTCATCCATTCCCTGGAATCCGTCAAAAATCTTTACATCTTCCGGCTCTTCAAAGTTGGTGATGAGCGTATCCGGAATCGTCTCGTCTGTCTCTCTTGAGTCAACCGGATTAATACAATAAGACTTGATTTTCTCAAAGTCCTCATCCGAGAGATCACCACCAAGGACATAGGTGGTCGCTGAGCGAATCACCGGCTCCTCCTTCTCGTTCAGGAGTTTCACACACTGCTCAGCGGAATCCGCCCTCTGGTCAAACTGTCCCGGAAGGTATTCGACCGAAAATACCCGGTCCGATTCTTTTTTGTCAAAAGCGCCCTCCGATACGGTATCGACCGGTGGTTCCGAGAACACCGTAACCAATGACTTTTTATACGTATCCTCCGACAGTGCCTCGACATCATAACGAATCAACACCCGGACACTCTCCAAACCCCGGATTGCCAAATAGTCCTGTATCTCCTGTTTCAACTCTTTGGCGCGTACTGCATAAGGCTCCTTTTTTTCAACATAAATTCTCTTTACGTTTGCCATGATTTCCTCCACATTGATTTATTTTATTGTTGCTGGCCGGACACGATCATTCACTTGCCAGTGCCTGCTCATCATAGGTGATATATCCGATGGTCACACGTTTTTTCCAATACGTCTGTGCCTTTGCCGTATAGTTCGGCTTGATATCCTCTTTATATTTTTTGTTGAACTGTGTCTCTTTTTCCTCGTTGATCACCGATTCGCACTGCTCATCATAGGCAGAGGTATCATTGTTATTTACCATCTTGACAACGTAGTAGGCATCACTCGTCTGAATGACCTCCGATACCTCTCCATTCTCCAAGGCCTTCACTTTCTTTCTTGCCTTCTTTGACATAAAATCCGTATCCGTCTCCAAAAGATCTCTGGTATCGTAGGAAATGCCGGTCTCGTCATCTTTGTTGTCATTGTTCTCATCGGTGATGACGCCCTTGCTGAAATCCTCTGCGCTCGCTGCCTTCTGGCGAAGTGCCTCCATATCGGCCTTTTCTTTCTTCAGCTCCTCATCACTCTTTTTCTTCGCTGTCGACTTCTCCGAGTCCGTGCCGTCTGCACTCTCATCCAATTTAGAAATCGTATAATACTGCAGCGTATACTGTCGATAATCTTCTTTGCTGACGGTTGCCTTCAATGCCTCTTCATCAATGCCGAGTCCGGCAATCAGCTGTTCTTTGTACTTGTCCGCCAGGGCCTGCTTTTCGAGAACTTTTCGAACCGTCTTCTCATCCAGTCCATCCATCTTCTTCTGCTTTTTGCTGAGTCCGTCACGGAATGTCTTCAGGTCTTCACTCACTTTATTTTTTTCTTCATCCGAGAGAGTGACTCCGGTGCTTTTGGCCTCAAGGGAGAGAATCTCTCTCTGTTTTAATCCGGACATAATCTCTTTCTTCGCAAGCTGTGCACCGTTTCAGCCGGCCTCATCCAAATTCTGTGCCTCCCAGAAGGTAGAACCGTAATACTGGGTGTACAGGCTCTCCATACTGTTGTACTGGTTCTCGGTTGTATAGATATCATACATGGACTCTTTATACGAAACACTGCTGCTCACCGCTGTGCCGCTTGCCGTCTTGCCCTCTACTTTCAGAACCGGACGGGGACGGAGCTGAATATAGCACACTCCCAGACACAGTACCAGGACAATGGCAATACCGATGCCAAGAAGAACCAGGTTCTTTGAAGCTCCGGCACTACCGGTCTGCTGCTTTCCTTTCTTCTCAGTGCCAAGGCCCTGATTTTTCACAATTTTCTTCGCTTTGTTCATTGTGTAATCCTCCAATCGCACACACGATCTGCCGTGTGAATGACGTTATTATTTGGTCCCACAAAATGCTGTGGACACACTTAGTAATTCTAACACAAAAAAAAGGTATCTGCAATATGCAAACACCTCTAGTTTGTTACATTTTTGTGAACTTTAGCAATAAAAAATGCAGGAAAAGGGACTTGAACCCTCATGGTATTGCTACCACACGGACCTGAACCGTGCGCGTCTGCCAATTCCGCCATTCC
>ONNE01000193.1 GCA_900319095.1 uncultured Eubacteriales bacterium
AATCCGGAAAACGGTGAGGAAACGCTTGTAAAACAGAGTTACCGGGATGGGCATTCGGTTCAGACAGTTGAATATTTTTTAACGGATGAGAAAGGTGTCATTATGACGGTGGAGCCACTGGAGTCAGGGACTTATCGCATCTATGAGAAATCTGCGCCACCCGGAAGTCACATTCAATATCCATATATAGAAATCGAAATCAGCAGTCAGAATATCAGTCAGCAGACGCAGACAGATATCAATGGGCGCACCTATACGGTTGTCACTGCGGAATACGAGAATCGTGAGACATATGGAAAGCTAACAATAAAAAAACTGGGAGAACGGTTACAGTCATATGAAAACGGTCAATTTGTCTATGGACCCACCGGACTCCAGGGAGTAGGATTGAAAATCTATGCCAAAGAGGATGTGAAAACACAGGACAATCAGGGGACTAACTGGTTTGATAAGGATGAATTGGTAGCTGACATATCCTCCGGGGAAAAGGTGGATTTTACGAAAGAATGCGGTGGCCTGTGCAGTGCTGTGATTGAGCCGACACAAGATATTACCATTCATCTGCCACTCGGCAAATACCGTGTGGTAGAAACAAGTACCCTGCCCGGTTTTGTCCGCTCTCAGAGAGAGTGGGATCTTGCGTTTGAGTGGGAAAATGGGGAAGAAGAGTCGGTGATCAACAGCACCAATGTTACGGATGCAAAAGGAAACCTGACAATTGTGAATGAAAGAACCAAGGCCCTCATCTGCATTAAAAAGGTCGATGAAGTTACGAAACAACCGATTGCAGGTGTTGAATTTGAATTATATACAAAGGATGATATTTATAATCAAAAAGGAAATAAAATTGTCGAGGCAGGAACTCTGTTACAGACGGCTGCCACAGATTCAGATGGAAGAGTGGATTTTGATATTGATTTGCCGTTAAAATCCGAATGGAATACCGGAGAATATTATGTGAAAGAGATCCGCACACCTGCCGGATACTATCCGTCAGTAGAAGAGATTCCGGTTCAGCTTACCTATATTGATGATTCTACTCCTGTCGTTACCTGTGAAAAAGAAATATCAAACAGGCAGACGGAAGTGGAGATTGATAAACTTTCTGTGTCCGGCAGCCATGAGATTGAGGGATGTCAGTTAAAAATTACGGATGCAAAGGGAAGGGATCTCCTGTCCTGGACATCCGGAAAAGAAGACTCCGTAAAGTTTAACGATGAGTTGGATCGACATGAGTATCAAAATTTGAGGGCGAACTTTGATGAGAGAGGAAATCTGCAAATCGGTGGCCTTCATTCAGAGGCTTCTTATATATTGACAGAGACAAGACCGGCAGACGGTTATGTCACGGCTGAATCAATCGAGTTTAAATTGGTACAAAATTCCGACTTACAAAGTGAGTACCATTCACTGGTTCAGACTCGAATGCCGGATGGAAATTTTGGTACAAGAGCGGATAATGTGGTCTGTATGTATGATGATACGACTAATGTAGAATTTAGGAAAACAATGGACGGAACAGAGAAATTGCTAGGTGGTGCCAAAATAAACATACTAGATCATCAAGGGAAAAAAGTGTACACTTTTACGACAAAAAAAGGAAAACCGGTCTTGTTAAAGGGGATTTTGAGAGTCGGAGAAACTTATACATTTCGGGAGGTTAAGGCGCCTGAGGGATATCAGAAGGCAAAAGAGGTATCTGTGAAAATAAAGGACATCTCTCAAAAACAGGTGATATGGATGAATGATAAAAAAATGATTGTGACAGAGGATGAAAATACACCGAAGATCAATATGGAGACAGAAGTGCCAAAGAGTGGTAAGAATATAAATCCACCCGCAACCGGATCGTCAGAGACAATCATACCGGCAGTTGTGCTGCTGCTCGGATCCGGTCTGGGTGGCTGGTGTATTCATCTGTATAAAAGGCGTAAAAAATATTAATTAGCCTCATCTTCGGAAGTGTCATCCGAATCTTTTGGCTTGAGCTCCATGTGAATTTTATCAATACGGTTGCCGTCGACTTCCTGAACCGTGTAGATGGCATCCTCATCCTCGGCAGTTTCACCGACTTCCGGGAAATGCTCCAAAAGATTGATCACGTGTCCGGCGATGGAGTCATAATCATCGGATTTCAAAGATAGACCGGTTATGTCATCAATATCATCCAGTGGAGCGGAACCAAGAAGAATGTACTCTGTCTCGGAGAGCTGCTGAATATCATCTTCCTCATCGTCATCGTATTCATCGCGGAGTTCACCGACGATTTCTTCAATCAAATCCTCCATGGTGATCAATCCGGAGAGGGCACCGTATTCATCCAGAACAATCATCATGGGAATGGAATCCTTTCTCATTTCCATAAAGAGCTCTGCTACATTTTTATATTCGTAAGTGATATGTGCTTCTCTTAAAAGAGAATGCATATCCAGTTTTTCTTTGCTACCGTTGTAGAAAACTAGATCTTTAAGGTTTATGATACCAATGATATGATCGATGGTGTCTTCGTACACGGGAAGACGGGCATACTTATTATCCTTGAATTCTTCCATCAGATCAGCATATGTGATGTCGGAAGGCACCATTGAAATATCCATACGGGGAATCATAACATCCTTTGCCAGTGAGTCACCAAAATCAACAATATTGGTGATCATCTGGTGTTCTTCGCTCTCGATAACACCAACTTCGTGGCTGACATCGACAAAGGTGCGAAGCTCATCTTCTGTGATGGAACCACCTTTTTCGGAGGGATCCATGCGCAGCATAATCATGATACCATTGGAAATCTGATTTACAATAAAAATAATTGGTGTAAACAGACGTGTGATAAACAAAATCGTACTGGAGTACAAAAGGGATAACTTCTCCGCATTTCTGGTTGCCAGATTTTTTGGTGTAATTTCACCAAAAATTAAAATCAATATGGTTAATATACCAGTACCGATACCGGCAAAAAGACTTGTTCTTCCATCCAGTCCCATGCGTCGACACAAATCAAAGGCATACGATGTGGTAAGGGAAGAAGCTGACAGATTTACAATATTGTTGCAGATCAAAATAGCACTCAACATTTTGTCAGGTATTTCAATTAATTTTAACACACGCTTTGCAGACTTATTTTTTTCTTCAGCAAGAGAGCGGATGCGAATCCTGTTTACGGTTGTAAGCGCTGTCTCCGCAGAAGAAAAGAATGCGGATAAAATAAGTAATGCAACTAAAATTGTTATGTTTACCGCGTCACCGGGCTCCAAAAAAAATCAACTCCTTTTTTAAATAAATATCAGTATTCTATACTATTTATCAGCAATTGTCAAGCGATACAAATGAACAGCGATCAGCTCAATGCCTGGCGTTTTCTTGCCATCTCGTCGCTGTCAAGATATTCATCATAAGTGGTTACTTTGTCGATCATCCCGTTTGGTGTGATCTCAATGATACGATTGGCAATCGTCTGGATAAACTGGTGATCCTGTGAAGTAAAGAGGACAACCCCCGGGAATTTGATCAGTCCGTTATTGACGGATGTGATGGATTCCATGTCAAGGTGGTTGGTTGGTTCATCGAGCATCAGGACATTGGAACCTAACATCATCATCTTTGACAGCATGACGCGAACTTTTTCACCACCGGAGAGAACATTAACCTTTTTGAGTCCGTCATCGCCCTTAAAAAGCATCCTTCCCAAAAAACCGCGCACATAAGTGGCATCTTTTTCAGGCGAGAAAGGCATCAGCCAGTCAACAATGGTATCGTTGCTGTCAAAGTATTTCGTATTATCTTTCGGGAAATACGAATTTGAGGTTGTGATGCCCCATTTGTAGTCGCCCTCGTCGGGCTCCATCTCGCCGGACAAAATCTGAAACAGTGTGGTGGCAGCAATGCCATAGGAACCGACAAAGGCAATCTTATCATCGTGTCCCACGGTAAAAGAGACGTTGTCTAAGACTTTTTCGCCGTCAATTGTTTTAGAGAGATTTGTGACAGTGAGTACCTCGTTTCCAATCTCGCGATCCGGTTTGAAATCAACATAAGGATATTTGCGGCTGGACGGACGAAGGGTGTCCAACTCGATTTTTTCAAGAGCGCGCTTGCGGGAAGTTGCCTGCTTGGATTTTGAGGCATTGGCGCTAAAGCGCTGAATGAATTCCTGCAGCTCCTTGATTTTTTCTTCTTTCTTTTTGTTGGCTTCTTTCATCTGCTTAATCATTAACTGGCTGGATTCATACCAAAAATCATAGTTGCCGGCATAGATCTGCATTTTGCCATAGTCAAGATCGACGGTGTGTGTACATACTTTATTTAAGAAATATCGGTCATGGGATACTACGATAATCGTATTTTCAAAATCAATCAGAAAATCTTCCAGCCAGCGGATGGAATCCAGATCCAAATGGTTGGTTGGCTCATCGAGAAGAAGAGTATCCGGATTTCCAAAAAGGGCGCGGGCAAGAAGAACCTTTACCTTTTCGGTATCTGCCAGTTCACTCATGATCTTGTAGTGGTTCTCGGTCTCAATGCCCAGAGCATTCAGCATGGATGCCGCATCGGCCTCAGCTTCCCATCCGTTCATGGTGGCGAATTCGGCTTCCAGTTCGCTGGCGCGCATACCGTCTTCTTCACTGAAATCTTCTTTGGCATAGATGGCATCTTTTTCTTTCATAATGTCATAGAGCCGCTGATTACCTGCAATCACGGTATCAAGAACCACCTGGTCGTCGTATTTGAAGTGGTCCTGCTCTAAAACGGAGAGACGCTCACCGGCTCCCATGCTGATTTCACCGGTGGTCGGTTCCAGTTCTCCGGAAAGAATTTTAAGAAATGTGGACTTGCCGGCACCATTAGCACCGATGATGCCGTAGCAGTTGCCCTCGGTAAATTTTATATTAACTTCTTCAAAGAGTGCCTTTTTGCCAAATCGTAATGAAATATTGCTTGCTTGAATCATAGTATCCTCCATTTGTTTGCTTTTTTTCATGCTATACATTATCTCATTTTACTAAAAATCCCTGATTTTGCAAGACTTTTTCATTTTTTTCAAATAAATATTGAGAGATTGATAATTTTTCGCTATAATATAGTTTAAACCAGTTTTGAGAGAGGATACAAGAAAGATGTCAATTTTGAATGCATTAAATGTTGATAAGGGAAATGCATTTCCGCTTGGTGTGGTGCAGCTTGCCCATGATAAAATTCAGATTGCCATGTGGAAGTCAGGAGCGAAGGCTTGTCATTTATGTCTTCATCTTCGCGGAAAAGTGAGAAAAATCAAGATGTATGCCATGAAAGATTTGGAGATGTCAGATATATTTTCGGTGATCCTCTCGGCAGAAAATATAGATGATTTATTAAAAGATGTCAGTTATGATTTTATCATTGACGGAGAGCGGTGTATGGATCCCTTTGCAAAAGCGCTGAGCGGGAGAAGTGTTTTTGGCAAACCAAGAGACCATGTCAGATGTCGTTTTGAACTGAATACATTTGACTGGACGGGAGAGAACTGGCATAAATTAAAAAGAGATGAGATGGTGATCTATCAGTGTCATGTCCGGGGGTTTACCAGACATGCAAGTTCCGGTGTCAAGTATCCCGGAACATTTGCCGGTATGATGGAAAAAATCCCTTACTTCAAAGAGTTGGGGGTAAATACGCTGTTTCTTTTGCCGATTTACGATTTCAATGAGTGCATGAGGGATGATGAGGGCAATTATACCGGAAAGATTAACTATTGGGGCTATACCGCGGATGCGTTTTATCTCGCACCCAAGATGAGTTATTGCAGTGGTCAGACAAGCCCGACAGTCGAGTTACAGAAGCTTGTCAAAGCACTTCATCAAAATGGGATGAATCTTATTCTGGATATGTATATGGTGGGACAGACGCCTGAGTTTATCCTGCACTGTTTACGCTATTATGCGACGTTTTTTCACGTGGATGGATTTCGTATCAATCAGGACAGCATGGATTGTTCGTGGCTTGAGAAGGACCCGATGCTCTCGCACATTAAGATCATCGGAAACGGTTGGGAGAACGTCTCGCAGACCGGAAACACAGAAGTCTATTATGAGATGAATGATGGATTCATGGTAGATGCAAGACGGTATCTAAAAAGTGACGAGGGGCAGACCGGGAATTTTTATCAGAGATTTAAGGAACAGAGAGAGGGAGTGGGACAGATTCACTACATTACTCACAACAATGGATTTACTCTCCGGGATCTGATCTCTTATGATGTAAAGCACAATGAGGCGAATGGCGAGAGGAATATGGACGGCACGCAGTACAATTATAGTTGGAACTGTGGATATGAAGGAAAAACCCGTCGCAAGCAGGTGTTGCGTATGCGCGCCAAACAGGAGAAAAATGCATTTGTTATGTTGCTTTTGGGAATGGCAGTGCCGATGCTGCTGGCGGGAGATGAATTTGGAAATTCCCAAAAGGGAAATAACAATGCCTATTGTCAGGACAATCTGACCACATGGCTGGACTGGAGATTATTGGAAAAAAACAGGGAGACGTTTGAGTTTGCAAAAAGCATAATTGCGTTTCGTAAAAAACATCCGCTCTATCATCAGGACAGGAAGCTGACCGGGATGGATTATTCGGGCCGGGGAGCACCGGATGTATCCTGTCATGGACATGAGCCTTGGGTCACGGATTTTTCATATTATAGCAGAGAGCTGGGAATTCTCTTTTATGGTGGATATTATGAGTCGAACAGTCTCTATTTTGCATTCAATTTTCATTGGGATGAGCATGAGTTCTATTTGCCGGTCGTAGATGACTGCAAAAAATGGAGAGTCTTAATCGATACCAGTACGGATGTGAAAAAAGAAATTGAAGATGGGAAATGTGTGATACCGCCTCGGACGATTATGCTTTTTGAGAGTATATGTAGCCGACCGGAAAAATCCGATCGGAAAAAAAATTACAAAAAGAGAAAAAAACGTTAAAAATTGTGTTTTTCTGCGATGGGATCAAATAGATCCAAAGCACAGTAGGCATCGTTTGTAAAATGACGGCAAGTTGTACAGGAAACATCCGTGTCACCGGCTCTGTCTGTATAGGTGCCGTTATTTTGCTCTTTTGTGGCATATGCACTGCAGTGGCGGGCCACGTTTTTGTACGTCTGTCGATTGGCGCGCATACTCACACCTCCATTCAGGAATAGTATTTACGAACGAGAGGAAATTATACGAAATGATTGCGATTGAAATAGAAAATATAAAAGAGTTCATGTCTCATTTGTTGGTGGGAACAGCGTTTGATACATTTCATGTTGAAACCTGTGAAATTGTTACCTTTGTCTGTATGACTCTGGATGGAAAACGGCATTTTGACTGGTATGATACAGAGGAACGGCCGGAGAAAACGGATGGATCTGTGACGTGGAAAGAGTTAAAGCCAATCGCTTACCAGATGGTAAAGGGAAACAAGACTCCGGAGAGAATGAAACTGGACTTTTTTCACAGGAAAGAAAATGGGGATGTGGGATCTCTGCGGGTGGAATATTCCAAAGATTCCCTGATTGTCTATACCGGCTATATGCAAAGAGAGTTTTCGATGGACAAAACCGCACAACAGGAGTGGGATGAAGCCTGTCGGATTTTTATTCAAAAGACATCTTGTTAGCACTCATCTAAAATGAGTGCTAATTTTTTCTTGACATTGATGAATTGTCGTATTATGATAAGTCATAGATGAAAATTGATATGAAAAGAGAGCTTAGGAGGTAATGAATATGACGAATGAACAGGGGAATTTGGCGATTAATTCCGAAAATATCTTTCCAATCATAAAAAAATGGCTGTACTCAGACCACGATATTTTTATTCGTGAAGTAGTCAGCAACGGTTGTGATGCGATTACCAAACTGAAGAAATTATCGATGATCAGTGAGGCAGATTTGCCGGATGATTATAAGGCAAAAATTACCGTTGAAGTAAATCCGGAGGAAAAGACAATCTCCTTTACGGATAATGGTCTTGGTATGACAGCAGACGAGGTAAAAGAATATATCAATCAGATTGCGTTTTCGGGTGCGGCTGATTTTTTGGAAAAATACAAAGACAAGGCAAATGATGAGCAGATCATTGGTCACTTTGGACTTGGCTTTTATTCCGTATTTATGGTGGCGGATTCCGCGCAGATCAACACACTTTCCTACAAAGAAGGTGCGCAGGCGGTTCACTGGGAATCGGATGGCGGACTGACTTTTGAGATGGGTCCATCGGATAAGGAAACCGTGGGTACCCAGATCATTCTGCATCTGAATGAGGACAGCTATGAATTTCCCAATGAGTATCGGGTGAGAGAAGTTTTGGAAAAATACTGTTCTTTTATGCCGGTGGAGATTTTTTTGACAAAGGCAAATGCTGAGCCGGAGTATGAGACGATTCCGAGCGAGGAAGTGACACAAGAGGACACGGTCATCGAGGAAATTGTAGAAGAACCAAAAGAAGAGGCCGGTCAAGAGGATGAGGAAAAGAAGGAACCGGTTAAAAAGACGAAGATTCTCAAGCGTCCGGTATCGGTCAGTGATATCCATCCTCTCTGGAACAAGCATCCAAATGAGTGCAGCGAAGAGGAATATAAGACTTTTTATCGAAAAGTGTTCAATGATTACAAAGAACCATTGTTCTGGATCCATTTGAATATGGATTATCCGTTTAACCTAAAGGGGATCCTCTACTTCCCAAAGGTGAACATCGAGTATGAGAATGTTGAGGGAATGATTAAGTTATACAACAATCAGGTGTTCATTGCAGATAACATAAAGGAAGTGATTCCGGAGTTCTTATTGTTGCTCAAGGGCGTGATCGACTGCCCGGATCTGCCGCTGAATGTCAGCCGGAGTGCTCTGCAGAACGATGGATTTGTGAAGAAGATTTCGGATTACATTACCAAAAAAGTGGCAGACAAGCTCAGTGGCATGTGTAAGACGGATCGCGAGAACTATGAGAAATATTGGGATGATATCAGTCCATTTATCAAATATGGCTGTCTCAAGGATGAAAAATTCAAGGAAAAGATCAAGGATTACGTCCTGTTCAAAGATCTTGATGAGAAATACAGTACTCTTTCTGAGTATCTTGACACACTGCCGGAACCACAGGTAGAGGCAGAGGTGGTAGAAGAGGGAGAAGAGAAGGAGGAGCCGGGAGAGGTATCGGCACCGAAAAAGACCGTTTATTATGTGACGGATCTGCAACAGCAGAGTCAATATGTAAAGATGTTCCGCGAGCAGGATATGAATGCGGTCGTTCTCCCGCACAATATCGATCAGCCGTTTGTATCGGCATTGGAGGCAGGAGATGACGCAGTGAAATTCCAGCGCATTGATGCCGATTTGACCGGCGCTTTCAAGGAAGAGGGCGATGAAGAGGCACTCAAAGAAGAGGAAGAGACATTAAAAGAACTCTTTAAAAAAGCAACCGGAAAGGACACCCTTGAGGTCAAAGTAGAGAAGTTGAAAAACGAGAACGTCTCTTCGATGATCACGATGTCGGAAGATGCCCGGAGAATGCAGGATATGATGAAAATGTATTCGGCAAATGGAATGGGTGGCATGGACATCTCGGATTACGGACAGACACTTATTCTAAATGCGAATCATGAATTGGTAAAATATGTACTGGAGAATAAAGAAGGGGAAAATACGGAATTATTCTGCAAGCAGTTATATGACCTTGCGCTGATCAGCCATCAGCCGCTTCCGGCAGAAAAAATGACGGAGTTTATACAGCGGAGCAATGAAATCATGATGCTTCTTGCAAAATAAAAATATTCTACAGCTGTCTTGCTTTGGGAACACCGCAAGACAGCTTTTTTTTGTGAGAAATTTACAATTATTTTCCAATCCCCAACTTGTCTTTTGGACGAAAATGTGTTATCATAGATAATAATATTATGCGCGGAGGTAATTGCTTTGGCAAGACGTACAAAAAAAGATACTTATTCATACGATGCAGTTAATAATTTAAGCAATCATGATTTTCGTAAAGTGTATGAGGATTCTTTGCGGAGTGATGAGAATGTGTCGATTTATAATGGATACAAAGCGTATTTCGAAGAATATTTTGAAAACTTTGATAATGTGAGTGCAGTTTCCCACCAGCTGGAGGGGGTCGTTGACAGTGTGGTTGAGACATCCGGAACGGTAAAGGATGTTTCTGATTATATTGCGGACGGTGCCAGAGAACAGAGCATGGAAGTGGATAAATGTACGGACACCATTGATGAATTTGTTCGAAAGATTGATGATCTGACCGGTATTTCGGGACAGATGAATGACTTGGCGCATCGGATGAATGAGGAAAATGAACAGGGCAAATCAAACATTGTTGAACTCAAAGATTCTCAAAAGAATAATATTGATGCGATCTACTCAATCACGGGAGAAATCAACAAGCTGGTAGATAAGACGCAGAAAATTGGTGAAGTGATTCAGCTGTTATATGGAATCACAAACCAGACAAATCTGCTGGCACTCAATGCCTCGATCGAGGCGGCAAGAGCGGGAGAGGCCGGCAAGGGATTTGCGGTGGTCGCAGAAGAGGTTCGGAAGCTTTCAGAGGAGAGCCGTGAGGCGAGTGAGACAATCAATACGTTTATTCAGGAGATCATAGATGAGCTTGGCAATCTCAAGAAGACAATGGATGACTCCACCGAAACGTTTGAGGCACAGACCGATACGGTTGATAAAGTGACCGGGACGATGGAGAATATCCGGGATTCAATTGAGTATTTCGTGAGTGAACAAAAGCAGTTCCAGCATGATGTTACGGATATGTTAGTTGAGAAAGAAAAGCTGGTTGATTCGATTACTCATATCTATAATGTGACGGAAAAATCCAACGCTGCGACGCAGGAAGTGACCGGCTTGATCATGAACCAGGACAACAATGCCTCTCTTCTCAAGCAGATGGCGAGAGAATTGATCCGTAAGGTAGATCAGATGGACCGGGATTCCAGTCATATTCAAATTGAGAAAAAAGTTGTGAGAAAGAAAAAGATTGCGATGGTCTGGGATTATGATCTTCCGTTCTGGGATCCGGCAACCAAAGAGGCAAAACGGATTGCTAAGATTCTCGGATACGAAGTGGATATTTATGCGCCAAAACACAGAGGAGAAAAAGGCGTAGAAGAGATGGTTGCCTTTCTCTCAAAAGTTAATGCGCAGGAATACGATGGTGCGGTCGTATCACCGTTAGTTGGCAGGGGGATGAAAGAAGTACTTACCAGAATCAATCAGGAGAAAATTCCGATCATATTCCTTCAGTCAGCGGTTGAGGGAATTCCGTATGTGTCCTTGGTGGGAACAAACAATGTTGAATGCGGAAGGAATGCAGCGAAAGCAGTTCTGAAGAAACTTCGCGAAGGCGGAGAAGTGGCGATTGGTCTTTGGTCAGATACGAAGATGGATGCCATTGAGGATCGAGCCTCCGGTTTTATGAGCGAGATGAGTTTACATGACGATGTTGTTGTGCATTCGTTCGATGTGTTAAGTCACTCTCACGATATGGATGTGGACAAAGTGTTTAAGAATCTTATGGCTGCACATCCGAATATCCAGATTATCTTTACCACGAACATTGACTGGGGCGAGACGATGGCAGAGTATCTGAAGACTCACCCGTGTGGAGTTGAGATTGTGACGGTTGACTTTACCAAAGAATTGATACCGTATATTCGTGATGGACAGATCGTTGGTGCGATTGCCCAGAGACCGATGAGTTGGGGAACTGTGCCGATCGAGATGTTATCCGATGTATTCAATGGTGAAAAAGTAAGTAAACTCTGCGATACAGGTACTTATGAGGTCAATGCGGATAATTTGGAAATTTTTTCAAAAAGAATGTAAGAAAGATAAAGTAGCAATCGGTAAGGTGGTGTTGTTTTAGTAAGTAGAGTATAAGGAGGGCGGCTTATGATAAGTGAAGAAGATCGTTCGTTATTTGAAAATCGAATTTTTGATGGCTTTGTAGCCACATCGGATCGATGCTATTTTTATATGTGTGATATGGACAAAGACATCTCGCGGTGGGACAAGAAAGCGGTGACGTACTTTGGATTGCCCGGAGAGTATATGGAGAATGCCGGGGGACAGTGGATGGAGCACATACATCCGGATGACCGGGAAGAATATCGCAGAGATATTGAAGCGGTTTTCTCTGGGGAAAAGACGGTTCATACGATGGATTACCGAGCCAGAAACTGTAAAGGAGAATATGTTCGTTGTACCTGCCGGGGGATTGTGATGAAGGGGGAGAACGGTGAGCCGGATCTGTTTATGGGAGCGATTGT